>JBKOVX010000359.1:0-3170 GCA_046724115.1 Gemmatimonadota bacterium
ATCCGGGAGCGACGACTTGCTCGTGCGCGTCGATGACGCGTGCTGCCGTCAACCCATTGAGCGCCGGCCCGACGTAGGCGATTCGATCTCCGCGCGTTGCCACCGCGCCCCGATACCACGGATTCCCCGTCCCATCGACGATCCGGGCGTTCGTAATGAGTACGTCGTATTCCGTCGCCGTCGGCCCCCGCGCCGGCACCGACGCGCAAGCAGCCGTCAGTGTGATCGCCAGAGCGTAGAGAACTCTCGTGATTCGCATTCGCAGTTGTTTTGAGTTTGTGTTGTTGCTCGCAGCCCCCGGCCGTTCCGCCCACAGCCCCCAGCCGGTAGTCGTAAGTGGCCGTTAAACCTACGAAATCTTCTGCGTTTTTTTTCTCAGGAAGTCCATCAAAATGAACTGACCCAGGGTCATCGTATTCGTGAAGTACGCCTTCCCCTTGCTGATCTCCGACACCCGCTTCACGAATTCGACCAGCGCCCGGTCCCGCGCCAGCATGAAGGTGTTGATGAGAATTCCTGCGCGACGGCAGTTAGCCACTTCCCGCAGCGTCGTCGCGATCACCGTGCTATCAAGACCCATCGAGTTCTTGTAGATCTGGCCGTTGGGCATCGTCATCGCGCTCGGCTTGCCGTCGGTGATCATGACTATCTGCCGCATGTCCTTCTTCTGCGCCATCAAGAGTCGACGCGCGAGCTTCAGTCCCTCGGCGGTGTTGGTGTGATAGGGACCGACCTGCGCCTGGGGCAGCGTCGAAAGTGGAATCTCCTCCGCCGAGTCGTGGAACAACACCACTTGCAGCGTGTCGCCGGGGAACTGCGTGCGAATGAGATGAGTCAGCGCCAAGGCGACTTTCTTCGCCGGAGTGAACCGATCCTCGCCATACAGAATCATCGAGTGCGACGTGTCGAGCATCAGCACCGTCGCGCACGACGACCGGTACTCCGCCTGTCGCACCATCAGATCGCCGTAGTCGATATCCAGCGGCATGTCGAGCGAACCGGTGCGGAGTAACGAGTTCTTGAGGGTCTCGTTGACATCCATGTTGAGGACGTCACCAAACTCGTACGCCTTGCTGTAGCCGTCCGCCTCGATTCCTGTCGCCAGGTGCGGCGTGTCGTGCGAGCCGAAGCTGGACTTCCCAAGCGAGCTCAGGATGTGGCGCAGACTCTTGTAGCCGAGGAAGTCGATCCCCTTGTCGGTGAGATTGAACTGCACACTCTTCGACGCCGCCTGGGCCAGGCTTCCTTTGCCCGTAACAGGTTGATGTCCGGCGGGCATCTGCGGCGGCGCCTGAAGATTGAGGTAGCCTTCGGCGGCCAGCTTTTGAACCAGCTGGTCGAGCAGCTCACTCAGCTTCTGCTGCGATTCCTTGTTGCCATCACCGCGCAGCGCTTCCAGCAGATCGGGCGTGAACTGACCGCTCTCGATCAGGGCGTCGAGAATCGCCTGGCGCAGGGCCTCGAGCGAGCGGTCCGGCTCCGAGTCGAAATCATCGAAGTACGGATTGAAGCTCTGGCCGCCCGCGAACCCTGATTGCAGCAGAAAATCAGCGAGCTTGTCGAGCAGCGCCTGCAGATCGACTGCGTCAGCGGCTTCCGGGCTGAACTTCGAGTAGGTGTGGAAGCGCATGCCTCTAACATACAATCGGGGCGCGGCGGTGTGTGTAAATTCACTGCGGAAATGTCCCATCCCACACCGTCGCGCGCCCTTAGAAAGCCCATCAACCCATTCAGGGCGCTGCAGGTCCACCGCAATTTCCGACTTTTCTGGACCGGCCAAACCGTCTCGCTGATCGGAACGTGGATGCAGACGGTCGGGGTGGGCTGGCTCGCCCTCGAGCTCACCAACAGCGCATTCCTCGTCGGCGTGGTCAGCGCCTCCGGAAGTTTCCCGGTCCTGCTGCTCTCCTTGTATGGCGGCGTACTCGCCGATCGCCACAGCAAGCTCAAGATCGTGATCATCTGTCAGGCACTGCTGCTCGTTGAAGCCGCGGTGCTTTGGTGGTTCACCTGGACGGGGCGAATCAATTTCCTTTCGCTCCTCATCCTCACCACTGTCGGCGGCCTCATCTCGGCGTTCGAGATACCGGCGCGCCAGGCGATGATCGTCGAGCTGGTCGCGCGCGAGGATCTCGTCGACGCCATCGCGCTCAACTCGGGCGGGTTCAACCTCGCGCGCATCGTCGGCCCGTCGATCGCGGCGATCATCCTCGCCAAATACGGCCTTGCATGGTGCTTTGGCATCAACGCGCTCAGCTACCTGGCGGTGCTGGCGAGTCTCTCTCAGGTGAGATTGCCGCGGTGGATGCCGGTCGAGTACCTGGTCTCCCCGTTCGAGCAGTTGAAGCACGGCCTGCAATACATCCGCAGCTCGCGCTCCGTCTCCGGACTGATGGGAGTGATCGCCGTCTTTTCGATCTTCGGCTTCCAGTATCTGTCGATGATGCCGGTGATCGCGCGCGATGTGCTCCACACCGGAGCAAGCGGGTACGGACTGCTATTGACCTTCGTCGGAATCGGCGCGCTCACCGGTGCTCTTCTGCTGGCAGGAGTTGGTGGGCGCATCCGCCGCGGCCGGCTCTTCAACGCCAGCGCTTACGCATTCGCGGGGCTGACAATCCTCTTCTCGCTGATGCGCTCGCTCCACCTCGCCGCCATCGTTCTCCTCTTCCTCGGCTTGGCGATGCTGGTCAACGGCGCTCTGGCGAATGGAATCCTGCAATCGGTGGTGCCCGACGAGCTCCGCGGCCGCGTGATGTCGACGTACGTCTTCGTCTACGTCGGCTTCGCCCCGATCGGATCCTTCATCGCCGGCGCGCTGGCGCGCCTCATCGGCGTAGAGTGGGCGATCTTCAGCGGAGGTCTCGCGATGTTTCTTTACGCGATTTGGGCTTTCTGGAAATACCCGGAGATTCGCGCTGTGTGATCAAGGTGGATGCCGTTGCACGGCCAGATCTCCGGCCCGCCTTGACAGTTCGATCAACGGCCCGTCTTGGCGTTAGTCACACCGCGTCTACGCCTTCACCCAAACTCTGATCGCGATCAGCACCAGGAATATCGCGAACGCCTTCTGTAGCTGCGGGCCGGACAGACTTTGCGCCAGCCTCGCCCCTACCCACGTCCCGAAAAACAAGCCGAGCCCGATCAAGAGCGATGCCGCGATGTTGAGG
>JBKOVX010000287.1:0-4057 GCA_046724115.1 Gemmatimonadota bacterium
GTCTTTGCCCGTAGGTTCCCCGGCGGCCTTAAGACCACCCCACACGCCACTCCCGCCCCGATGTTGTAATTTTTATGCATGGCAGCTTCTAAAGAACGCGTCCCCGTCGTCATCGTCGAGTACGACGAGATCGCCAAGACAATTGCCAGGCGGATAGCTGAGATCATCAAGGAGCGCCGCCGAGAAGGCAGCCACGCCGTACTCGGCCTGGCCACCGGTAGTACCCCGATCGGGATCTATCGTGAGCTGATCAAGATGCACCGCGAGGAGGGTCTCGATTTCTCCGATGTCGTGACCTTCAACCTCGACGAGTACTACCCGATGAAACCGGAGAGCATCCATAGCTACCACCGGTTCATGCGGGAGAATCTCTTCAATCACATCAACGTCAAGCCTGAGAACATCCATATCCCGAAGGGCGACGTCCCACGCGACGACGTCGAAGAGGAATGCGACAAGTACGAGGCCCTTATCAAGAGGGCCGGAGGAATCGACCTCCAGATCCTCGGCATCGGCAAGACGGGCCACATCGGATTCAACGAGCCCGGATCTGGCGCCGACTCGCGCACACGCCGTATAGCGCTCGACACCATGACGCGTCGCGATGCCGCCGGCGACTTCTTCGGTGAGGACAACGTCCCGACCGAAGCGATCACCATGGGCGTCGCGACGATCATGGAAGCGAAGGAAATCGCGCTCGTCGCTACCGGTGAGCACAAGGCGGCGATCATCAACCGCGCGGTAGAAGGCGAGCCCGATCCCGATGTCGCCGCGACCTACCTGCAGCAGCACCCGAACGCCGTGTTCTATGTCGACTTCGCGGCGGCCGCGGACCTGACCCGCATTCGCACGCCGTGGGTGATCGGCGAAGTGAAGTGGAACCGCGAGCGCGAGATCGATGCGGTGATCTGGCTGGGCGAGACTACGGGCAAATCGGTTCTGAAGCTGGACGAGAACGATTACCGCGAGCACCACCTGAGCGCTCTCCTCGCGCGTCACGGCAAAGCAGGTCCGCTCAACGGCGAAGTCTTCAACGCTCTGATCGCCAAGATTCGCGGTCGCAGCAAGCTGCCGACGGGCAAGCGGGTCGTCGTTTTCTCGCCGCACCCCGACGACGACGTGATCTCGATGGGGGGGATGCTCAACAAGCTCCACCAGAACAAGAACGAGATCACGGTTGCCTACCAGACGTCGGGCAACATCGCCGTCTTCGACCACGAGGTCCGGCGCTACGCCGATTTCCTGCGCCGCTTCGGAAACGACTTCGACCTCAACGACTCGGCGGCGGGCGCGCTGATCGAGGAAGTCGAGGAATTCCTGAACTCGAAGAAAGTCGGCGAGATCGACGCGTTCCCGGTACAGGTGATGAAGCGTGCCATCCGCGAAGCGGAAGCAGTCTCGGGCATTGAGACTTTCGGCATGACGCGCGACCAGGCTCGATTCCTCAACCTTCCGTTTTATCAGACCGGAAAAGTTCGCAAGGATCCGATCGGGCCCGAAGACGTTCGCATTGTCCTCGAACTGCTCGAGGAGCTGAAGCCCGAGCTCGTATTCGTTGCGGGCGACTTGTCCGATCCGCACGGCACGCACCGCATGTGCCTCGAAGCGGTTCAGCAGGCGCTCGCCAAATACTCCGGTCCCGCGCCAGAGATGTGGTACTACCGCGGTGCGTGGCAGGAGTGGGAGATCGCCGAGGCCGATGTTCTGGTTCCTCTCTCGGAGGACGAGCTGCGGGCGAAGAAGATGGCGATCTTCAAGCACCAGAGTCAGAAAGATCGCGCGCCCTTCCCCGGCCAGGACGACCGCGAGTTCTGGCAGCGCGTCGAGGAGCGCAACCGCAGCACCGCCCAGCGCGTCGATCGACTCGGCCTGCCGGAGTATTTCGCGATGGAAGCGTACGTCGTGCGACGCGGCGGTGCGCCGATCGAATCGGAGATGGTCGCAACCAGCTCGCTCGCAGAGCGAGAGTCGACACGCTCACGTGGGGGAAGCCCGGTAAGAGCTGCCCGCTAACCCCGTCCCGAGGTAATTGTGCGCCTGCCATCAACGTTCTTCGTCGCTGTCCTGCTCGGCGCGAATAACCTCTTCGCCCAATCTCAGCCCGGACTAACCTTCGACACTTACTCGCGAGTCGGCGGGGAGAGTGATACAGCGACAAACATCGTTCATGTGAAAGCGACGGCCAATGCGATGCGGATGGAATTCGAGAAACGCCCAATGGGCGGACAGTATCGGAACCTCCCCGTCGGAGATCACGGCGTCGTCATCGTTCGATCATCCGGAGCTGAGCTGATCATGATCGATCCCGACAGGAAGCAATACATATCCATCAAGCCGCTGGAGATGATGTCAGGCGCACGACAAATGATGGAGTCGATGGGTGGGTCGATGACGTTCGATACTGCTGCCTCGAAGGTGCAAGTGGACAGCCTTGGCCCAGGCCCGACGATCGACGGTCACAGTACTATCAAGTACCGAGTAACCGTCCACACGAAGATACGCATCGCAATGATGGGCGAGGAGCACACGGTCGAGAACCAAATGGTCTCAGAGTCGGACAACGCGGTCGACCTCGCCGGCTTCAGCGGCGTCGTAGGGCCCGCCGCCGGATTGCGCGACATGATGCAGTCGATGGCTCAAACGGTCGGATTGCCGAAGGATTTCATGGACCAGGCAACCAAGACAGCACAGCGCGTCAGAGGGTTGCCGCTCCATTCCGAGAGGCAAACGACATCAACTACCCCTAATGGCACTCGCACCATCAGCGAGACGACCGACACCAAAAACGTGCGTCGAGTATCAATTCCGGACTCGGCGTTTGCAGCTCCGGCGGATTACAAGCTCATGGCTTTCCCTTTCGGGCAGCCGCGGCCTTCTCCCGATCGGAACTAGACTTTCAGGATGATGTTTCGCCGGTAGAGGACGAGAAGTATCCCGTACCACAGCAGCACGAACGAGATCGCGAACGCCAGCGAAGCAACGCGCGGTGGCAGCCAGGGCAAAAAGACGATCTGATAGATCGCATCCTGCAGTGCGACCGACTTGCCCTGATAGTTGACGTGCCACAGCGTGTAGATCAAACGCGCAAGCACTCCTGATCCCACGAACGCGACGATCGGATTGACTCCATAGACCACGAACGGCTTCGTCCACCATTTCACGTTCAGGTAGTCGACGAGCCACATGATGGTCGCGAGCGTGACGCACGCCATTCCAGCGGTGAACACGACGTAGGAGCTGGTCCAGAGATTCTTGTTGATCGGAAACGACCAGTTCCACATCAGGCCGACCACCATTCCGATCGCTCCGGCCGCGAAAAGGCCGCTGATGCGATCCGTCAGCGACTTATCCTTCCGCCCGATCCACGTGCCGGCGATCACGCCGAGCATCGCAGTGCCGATAGCGGGTAAGGTGGACATGGGACCTTCGGGGTCGAACGTCACGCTGCCGGTCCAGGTGTGATTAGTTCCGAGAATCAGCCTGTCGAGGTAGGCGGCGAGATTGCGGTCGTGGGTGTTGAGCAGCAGCGCGCCTATAGCGTTCTCGCCCGGAACCGGAATGAGAGTCATCGCGAACCAGTAGCCGAACAACAGTGAGGCGATGATGATGATCTGCTGCCGGATATTGGTCTTCAGCGTCAACAACGCCGCACAGACGTAAACGATGGCAATTCTTGGCAGCACGCCGAGGATACGGACGTGCTCGATGCGATAGAGGATTCGGTCCCACGGCGTCGCGTTCGGCAGCGACTGTATCACTCCCCACTGGTAGAACGGGAACATCGCCATCGCAAAGCCGAGCAGGTAGATGATGATGCCGCGCCGCAGAATCTGTTTGACTAGAGCGCGATCGTCATCGCCCCTGGCGCGCCGCGCCGAAAGTGAGAGGTGCGTGGTGATGCCGACGATGAACAGGAAGAACGGGAAGATCAGATCGGTCGGCGTCCAGCCGTTCCACTCTGCATGCTCGAGCGGCGGAAAAATCGCGCTCCACGTGCCGGGATTGTTCACCAGCAGCATTCCAGCGACGGTCAGGCCTCGGAATACGTCGAGGGACA
>JBKOVX010000060.1:0-5103 GCA_046724115.1 Gemmatimonadota bacterium
AGCAGCGCGCCATACGTGAAAGATGCTATGGAAAGAGCGATCACCACGACGGGTGTGCCTTGCTGGCGATAGAGCAGAGCCGCGACCAGCAAAACCACACCCCAGAACAGCGTGAACATCTTCGCCATTCTCAGCGTGCGCGGGTCGTCGGCGCGACGACCGGAGATTGGCAGGTAGATGTCGTGCGTAGTCGACGCCGCGAGGGAGTTCATGGCACCCGAGTGCGCGCTCATCGTCGCGGCGAGGACGGCGGCGACTATCAGACCGCGCAACCCGGCCGGCATCGAATCGACGACGAATGTCGGGAAGATCGAATCCGGCACCGCAAAGGTGCGCGCCTGGTAGAACGCATAAAGTCCGATTCCTATCATCAGGAAAAGCGCGAACTGGAAGAACACGGCGATTCCGCTGCCAATCAACGCCTTTCTCGATTCCTTGAGCTCCGACGCCGCCATGAGTCGCTGCACGATCAACTGATCGGCGCCGTGGGAGGCCATCGACAGGAACGCGCCGCCGATGAGGCCGGCGAACAACGTGTATGGTTTGTCGAATCCAAAGTAGACGTCAACGAGCTTCAGCTTACCCGCGTCGTGCGCCTGGGAAATAATTGCGCTCCACCCACCGCTGACGCCTTTTCCAAGCAGGTAGATGGCGGAAAATCCACCGAGCAGGTAGACGCTCGTTTGAAGGACGTCGGTCCACACCACCGCGCGCATTCCGCCGTGATAGGTGTAGACGAGTGTCAGCGCGCCAAGGACGAGGATCGCCACAGGCATAACAAAGCGCTGTGGGACCGCCGGACCAAGAATGAGAGCGATCGGGATCGCGGTGGCGAAGACCCGCACCGAGTCGGCGAATGCCCGGGTGACCATGAACACGATCGACGCAAAACGACGCGTTCCCACGCCGAAGCGCGTCTCGAGAAGAGCATAGGCAGTGACTAGATCGCCCTGGTAATAGCGGGGAAGCAGCGTGTAGGCGACGACGATACGTCCGAGCAGGTATCCCGCCGCGATCTGCAGGAAGCCGAGGTTGGTGGTGTAGGCGAGGCCGGGGATGCTGATGAATGTCAGCGCGCTCGTTTCGGTAGCAACCACTGAAAAGAGAACCGCCCACCACGGAATTCTGTGGCCGGCCACGAAGTAGTCCTTCGAATCCTTCTGGTTGCGGCCGAGCCAAATGCCAAGAAGCGTGGTCGCGATGAGGTACGCGACCAGTACAATAAAATCGAGGGCGGTGAAATTTGTCTTCATTTCACCGCCCTCGAATTGATCTGCTGAATAGCAGAGGCTTTACGCAGAGAATGAGCTTCCGCAGCCGCAACCGCCGGTCGAATTCGGATTCTTGAACGTGAATCCGGAGCCCTGCATCGAAGTGACATAGTCGATCGTGACGCCGTTCAGGTACTGTGCCGAGAACGGATCGACGAAGACATTGAACCCGCCGCCGGGAAGGACGAGGTCGTCCTCCGCCGCGCGGTCTTCGATGACAAGACTGTATTTGAATCCGCTGCAGCCGCCGGGTTGGACGCTGACGCGGAGCCCGCCTTCCTCGGCGGTAACACCTTCGGCTTCCATGAACTTCTTGACTTCGACGCCGGCGTTCGGCGTTACGGTGAGCTCGATTTCAGGCTGTGACGAAACGGACATTTATCCTTATCCTCCAGTACTACATGAATTTATGCAACTTCGCCGACTGCTGGTAGTGCGGTCGCACGCTCCTCCTCCCGGAAGGATCTGGCGATCCAGGCGAACGCGACGAGGGCGATGAACAGCATCAGCAGACCTTCCCCAAGATCGCCCAGAATGATCTTGCCGATTCCGAACAACGTGGAATACACTGCCACGATGCCGGCGATCCAGTTGGTCCAGGCAAGCGCGCCGCCGGGGATTCCTTCCCGCCCATAACCCGCCGCCGCCGAAACCCGCGCCCAGCCAGGCCCTCCGGGCCTCACTCGCCTGTAGAAGCTCTGCAAGGTCGCGTCAGGCTCCGGCGCGGTCGCGAAGGTCACTGATAACCAGACGACTGTGCTTATGGCTACGGTAACGAGCATCACCCAGGCGTCGGCCCGGAAGTCACCGGCTGGGAACCGAGGGTGGATGACGCTTATTGCGATCAACGATACGATGAAGGAAGCGGTCATGGCGCTGATCTCGCTCCAGGCGTTGATGCGCCACCAGTACCAGCGGAGAATCAGGACGAGCCCCGTTCCTGAGCCGAGCGCCAGCAGGAATTTCCAGGCACCCTCGATGGTGCTCAGCTGCATAGTTACCAGGGCTGACGCGAGGAACAGAAACACGGTCGCGAGACGTGACATCGTGACGTAGTGCTTCTCCGTGGCGGTACGGTTGACGAAGCGCTTGTAAAAATCGTTGACCAGATACGACGCGCCCCAATTGAGCTGGGTGCCGACGGTGGACATGTACGCGGCGGCGAACCCGGCCAGCATGAATCCGCGCCAGGGGGTCGGCAGCAAATCGACGAATGCCTGGACGTAGGCGGCTTCGTGATCGTGAGTCGGTCCGATCCCGGCTGGATAAAGAATTACGGTGCAGAGGCCCGTGATGATCCACGGCCACGGCCTTATCGCGTAATGCGCGACGTTGAAGAAGAGCGTGGCGAGGACGCCGTCCTTCTCCGTCCTCGAGGAGAAAATTCGTTGCGCTACGTATCCGCCACCGCCAGGCTCAGCGCCGGGGTACCAGGCGGCCCACCATTGCACCGACAGGAAAACGGCGATCGCGATCAGTGGCATCCACGGATATGCCTCGAGCCCACCGCTCTCGGTGACACGGATCGGCAATACCGAGAGAGCAGCGTTGGCGTCTCCGAAGTGTGTCGACAGTCCCGCCTTGAGCGCATCCATTCCGCCGACGGCTTTCACGGCGTACACGGCGAGGATGATGACGGCAGTCATCTTGATCACGAACTGCACGAGGTCGGTCCAGAGAACGGCCCACATACCCGCGCCGGCCGAGTAGGCGACGGTAATGATGAAGCAAATCGCCACGGCGACGACCTGCCCCGGGACGTTCATGCCCAGGATTCTCACGTCGTGAAGGCCGAGTGAGATGGTGAGGATCTTGATCATCGCGCGCGTCACCCAGCCGAGGATGATCAGATTGATCGGCAGCGCGAGGTAGAGGGCGCGGAAACCGCGCAGCGCGGCGGCGGGCTTGCCGCTATAGCGAATCTCCGCGAACTCGACGTCTGTCAGGACGTTGGCGCGTCGCCACAACTTGGCGAAGAAGAACACGGTGAGCATGCCACTCATCAACATGTTCCACCAGATCCAGTTCCCGGCGACGCCATGATTGTAGACGAATCCGGTGACGACGAGGGGGGTATCGGCGGCGAAAGTTGTCGCTACCATGGAGGTCCCAGCGAGCCACCACGAGACGTTGCGTCCCGAGATGAAATACTCGCTCAGGCTTTCGCCGCCTTTTTTGGTGAAGGCAAAACCGATTGCCGTCGAGAGAAGGAAGTAGGCAGCTACAATTGCCCAGTCGATCGCAGTTAGTGCCATAGCAAATGGATTGAGGTGGCCAGGCAGGACGTTTGCGTTTCGATCTGTTCGCGCGCGTCGGTCAACATAGAAGGACGCAAGAGTGTATCATTTGGTACCACAGCCCATCAACTTACCGGACAAACATCGATGAAGCGATACTCTTGGCTGCTAGCAGTGCTCCCTGCAATCTGCGGTGGCTGTGTCGTCATGAGCAAGCAGATTGACCCAACTTCGGAGCTTGCCGAAGGCAAGGTCAGGCCGGGGATTTCCGTGCTGCTGAGCGACAGCCTGGACCTGATTCGCGGGAAGCGAATCGGACTCCTGACCAATCAGACCGGGATCAACGAGCACGGCACCTCTGATATCGATCTTCTTCGCGACAAGCGGGCCCGCGACGCCAAGGTGAATCTCGTCCAGCTCTTCTCGCCCGAGCATGGGCTGCGCGGAACGGAAGACACGCAGAACATCGCCAGCGGCATCGATCAGAAGAGCGGCCTGCCGGTTTATTCGCTCTACGGTCAGCAAACGATGGCGCCGCCCGACAGCATTCTGGGCCGGCTCGATGCGCTTGTCTTCGATTTGCAGGATATCGGAACCCGGACGTGGACTTACGTCGGCGCGATGGTCTACTCAATGCGAGCCGCCGCCCGCCTCCAAAAGCCCTTCATAGTTGTAGACAGGCCGAATCCGATCACGGGCTACATCATCGAAGGGCCACTGCTGGACAGCTCGCTGGCAAATCCCGAGGACCCCGCGCCTGGCCGCCCGGGTCAGGCATATGCGCTGTGGCCGATGCCGCTGCGCCACGGAATGACGATGGGTGAGTTGGCTCGCTACTTCAACGATGTACTGCAGATTCGCGCCAATCTGCACGTGATCCCCGCGCAGGGGTGGCGGCGCGACGTGTGGTTCGATCTAACCGGCCTGCCGTGGGTGAAGCCGTCGCCCAACATGCCGTCGATACAGAGCGCGATGCTGTACCCGGGACTTGTTGCTTTCGAAGCCACCAATCTTTCGGTGGGGCGCGGCACTCTCGAGGCGTTCCAGCGAGTCGGCGCGCCGTGGCTGAACGCGGCAGCGACGGTGGCGATTCTGCGTGATCGCGAAATCCCGGGCGTGCGCTTTTACGCCGAGAGCTTTACTCCGCAGTCGCCGACCGATGGCAAATACGGTGGACAGACACTCCCGGGCATCAAGATCGTCGTCATCAATCGGAGCGCGCTACAGGCGGCGCGAGTGGGTGCGAGCCTTCTCTGGGCGATTCGCCGAACAGCTGGCGACAAGCTCACCATCCGGGATCGTGAATTCGATCTGAGATTCGGATCACCTGCGGATCGCGTTGCGCTTCTGCGTGGTGACGATCCCGATGTGCTGATCGATCGGGAGTACCGGGCGGCGTACGCTTTTAGGGAAAGAACCAGGCAATACCTGATTTACAGATAGAGGGAAGGGGGAAGGGGGAAGCGGGAAGAGGGATGCGCGCATACGGAGCGCGGAGCGTTTGGGTGTCCGTGGGCGGACGACCGACAATCGCGCCTCCGCGTCCCTCTTCCCCCTTCCCTCTTCCCCTTCCCTCTCAAGCACATCTCTTGCAC
>JBKOVX010000444.1:0-4415 GCA_046724115.1 Gemmatimonadota bacterium
CCGCGTCTTCGATCGTGGGTATCTATGCGGCGTCGGTCTACCTCGCATCGCTGCCGGGGGGATGGATCGCAGATCGCCTGCTCGGACTCCGCCGCGCGATCTGGTACGGCGGAATACTCATCGCCCTCGGCCACCTCTCGATCGCGCTGTCGATCAAATTCGCGCACTCTGCGTTCTTCATCGGGTTGATCCTGATCGTGCTGGGCACCGGTTTGTTGAAGCCGAACATCTCGGCCATTGTCGGCGACCTCTATCCTGAAGGCGGATCGCGTCGCGACGCCGGCTTCTCGATCTTTTACATGGGCATCAACATCGGCGCGCTGGTCGCGCCGCTCGTCACCGGCTATCTCGGCGAGAGAGTGGGCTGGCACCTGGGCTTTGGCGCCGCCGGCGTCGGCATGTTGATCGGACTCCTTACGTACCGCCTGCGCGCCAACAAGACCCTCGGCGAGATCGGCCTCGAGCCGGCCTCCGCGGACCCTGCCGAGCACCGTCGAGTAAAGATGTGGGCACTCGGGGGCGTCGGAGTCATCGCGCTGCTGGTCGTGTTGACGATGACGGGGGTGCTCCACATCAACCCGGTGTCCGCGGCCCAGAAGATGAGCCTCGTGATGCTCGCGCTCGCACTTCTCTATTTCATCTACCTGTTCGTCGCCGGCGGACTCACCGGTGAAGAGAAGAAGCGCGTGGCGGTGATCATCCTGCTGTTCGTGTTCGCCACCATTTTCTGGTCCGCCTTCGAGCAGGCGCCGACGTCGCTCAATCTTTTTGCACGCGACTACACCAACCGCGTTGTCTTCGGCTGGGAGATGCCGACGCTTTGGCTGCAGGCGGCCAATTCGGTCTTCGTCATTCTTCTCGCCCCGGTTTTCGCCGCGGTCTGGATCGGGTTGGGCAAGCGAGGCAGAGATCCATCGAGCGTTGCCAAGTTCGCCTGGGGGCTGGTGTTCGCCGGGATCGGATTCGTGGTGATGTGGATGGCGTCGAACATAGTCCTCAACGCCGGTGGTAACATCCGCGTGTCGCCGTGGTGGCTGGTGTGGAGCTACTTCTTCCAGACGCTCGGCGAGCTCTCGCTGAGTCCGGTCGGACTGAGCTCGATGACAAAGCTCGCGCCCTTCAAGTTCAAGGGTCAGATGATGGGCGTCTGGTTCATGGCCAGCGCGCTCGGCAACCTGGTCGCGGGCCTCGTCGGCGGTCACGTCGACCCAGAGAAGCTGCAGGAGATGCCCGCGCTGTTCCGTCAGACCTCTCTATCGCTGTTCGTGGCGGCGGTGGTATGCGGACTGCTGGTTTTCGCGGTGCGGAAGATGATGAAGGGAGTCCCGGCCGGACAGCGTTAACAGACTGCGCATCGATGTGGGAGCGTTCAATGAGAACCAGACTCGCGTTGGCACTGGTATGTCTCGTAGCAGCGCGCCCTGCGCATGCTCAGGTAATTCCCACGCAGCCGCGAATCCCCGAGATAACCGCGTCGGGACGTGGTGAGGTTGCCATTATACCGGACCGCGCGACGGTGTTGGTTAGCGTGGAGAGCCGCGCGGCGTCAGCCGCCGCGGCGGCATCGGCGAACTCCGCGAAAATGTCCTCTGTACTCGACGCGCTCCGTCGCGCCGGGCTCGCGCAAAGCGACCTTACTACTTCGATGTACACCGTCGGTCAGGATCCGCGCTCGATGCGCATCGCTCCCGGGACACCAGGCGTGCCGGCGATACCAGTGGAGTTCCTGGCGAGGAATACGGTAAGAGCAAGTGTTCGCCGTGTCGATGATGTTGGCAAAGTGATCGATGCTGCTCTCGTGGCAGGCGCGACTTCGATTGCATCGGTGCAATTCTCTTCGCCGACCACTGACGAGGCGAGGCGAACCGCAATCAGCATGGCAGCGAGTCAGGCACAAAAAGATGCGGACGCCCTCGCCAGGGCGGCCGGTGGCAGTCTGGGGCGACTTCTTAGCATCTCGTCAACCAGTCCGAATGCACCTTTCTCGACGAGTTACTCCAGCGATACGTATTTCCCGATGGAAGCTGCAATTGCCGGAGGTTCAGCGGCGCTATACCCGACGATGATCAATCCCCGCGATCTGACCGTCGTCGTATCAGTATTCGGACGCTGGGAGTTCGTGCCTGGAGCTCGATAAGCGCGGGAAGAGGGAAGCGGTCGGCCTTCTTCCTCTTCCCTCTTCCCTCTTCCCTCTTCCCTCTTCCCTCTACCCTCTTCCCTCTTCCCGCCTCCCGCCTACGGCCAATTAAACACCGACGCCGGCACCGATCGCTCTCGGTTACTGGAGATGTCGCGAGGCTCGACCCGGAAAATTCGTGTGACATCCAGGACACTGACGCGAAATTCCCAGCGGTGACGCGTGGTACCATTCACCGGGAACGCGACATCCAACCTGAGGCTGCGACGTGAAAGCGGCGGTGACGCCACCAGCAGCGAAGCGCCCACGGAAGAGTAAAGACCGGTGTTGACCCCAAATGGCGAATCCCCGGCCCACAGCTTACCCGCCTGCACGAAGCCGGCAACGGCCACGCTCGCGAGCTGCTTGTAGCGTCCGACCAGATATCGATCCTCGAATCGACCGACCAGACGGCGACCGCCTCCAACGTCCGCGGAGTGAAAACCAAGCATTCCGCCGTCCCGGTCGGCGAAAGTCAGCTGAAACGGAATTCGCTGCCTCCAGCCACCACTCCAGTTCAGGTCGGTGATTACCGTGTGCCGATTTATTGGTTTGAGATAGAACGCTGCGCGGCCGTGGGTCAGAATTCCGTCCCAGTTTCCTTGCACGTCGCGCCTGCCTTCCCCCGCGATGTCGAGCGCCGAGTACCAGATAGGTGAGGCGGCCCCGACGTAGAGATCGGTCGAGGCGAACACGTCACTCTCCTTGCCCCGCAGGATCCTCACACCCTTCCCAAGGAGGGTCGCCAACTGCCATCCTGTCCGCAGGTCCTGCGTTCCTTCGAGCGCGTCGAAGCCGCTCACTCGCAGGAAGTGGATGTCGCGAACTCCCCACAGACCATTTATGCGCGCCGTTTGATGCTTGGTGTATCGGTTGATCAACACCTGGCTCGTATCGAGCGTGATGGCCTTGTTGGCGATGATCACGGGCTGTGTCCCGGGGTCTTCGTCTTCGAATGAAAGCGACCCGCCGACCAGCGCGACGCGGCCGAGGGGCGGACCAATGCGTGCCACGCCGCCGATGTCGCTATAGGAGCGCGCGAGCTTGATCGCCGCCGACGGATTGTCCGGCCGCTTGAAGTAGAAGTAGCCGTTCAGGTTCCCGGCCGTCGTTCTCCAGGAGATCCTTTGCAGGTCGGTCAGAAAGGGATGACTGAGCTCCGTTCTCCAGTCGCTCCCCAGCTCGCGCCTTCCCCCCTCGACGAGCATCTGATAGGGCCGACCGAGGAACTGGTAATCGACGAACCGCCCGGCGTACGTGTCGCGAAACTGGTCGCCGTGCCGCCACGACACGTCGGTGTGGATCGCGTTCCCCCCGAGGTTGTCGTCGCCAAGCATGAGCGAGTGAACGGCGGGCGCTCCGCCACCAATCCCCATCGCGAAAAGGACGGAGACTTCGTCCACGGTCGACACGCTGAGGACGATTCCACCATTGCCGTCGGGATAAGTCAGAACGCTGGCATCGGCGATGAACGGCTGCGCGCGCAGAATGCGCTCAGACTCGGAGCGCCGCAGCTCGGTGCACTTGTCTCCCACCTGCAGCGCCAGGTAGCGGCGGATGACAGACTCCCGCGTCGTCACGTGCTGCTTCGCGGCGAATCGCCCCGCGCGTTGCCAGATGTTATCGCCGGTGATGCGAAACGGGGGACTCGCATCGATGTCGATTCGAGAGATGCGCTCCCCCTTGCAGGTGACCGGCAGGGTGTTCACAATTTGGGACTGCCCCTTTGTCGCCGACGCGGCGGCGAGCAACAATGCCAACGTACCCTGTCGAAGAGAGATCACTCGTGTCGTCCGCGCGCAAGCCGGTTCCAGCCTGCACAGTTGCTGTTACCGCTAGCATTCGCCCCGATGGCGATACCAGTCGTGTCCGGCTTACCGCCGCCTACGTTACGGCCCTGGAAAGAGCAGGGCTTGTACCACTCATCGTACCTCCACTTTCGAACAGCGCCGCCGCCGCGTCGGTGCTCGATTCGGTCGCCGGTCTGGTGCTCACCGGCGGCGAAGACGTCGATCCCGCGCGCTACGGCGAGAAGCGCCACGAAAAAGTACGCTCCGTCAATCCGGCGCGCGATGCGACCGAAGCGGCCCTCATCGATGAGGCACGCGCCCGCGGCATGCCCGTCCTGGCGATCTGCCGGGGCATCCAGATTCTCAACGTCGCACTCGGCGGCACTCTGGTGCAGGACATCCCGTCACAGTGCACTACTCAGATCGATCACGACGAAGAAGCGGCCAGG
>JBKOVX010000204.1:0-5954 GCA_046724115.1 Gemmatimonadota bacterium
CGATTACATCGCGGGGCTGGAGGGGTACACGTACTTAGAGGGTGAGGCGGCGAAGTAGGTCACCTAAACTGCAACTGAACGGGTGCGAGGTGAACTCTCAACTGCAACTGAACGGGTGCGAGGTGAACTTTCAACTGCAACTGAACGGGTGCGAGGTGTGAGAAGCGTAGTTGACAGTTCCGCGTTCACTACGTCGTGACGGCACTACAGCCGTTCAGAGCACGCAGCTGGCTGTGGCCTCACGCCAGTAGAACCGTCACGGCGTCGTGAACGGGTAACAGATACCTGTGCTTCTCACACCTCGCACCCCGTTCAGTTGCAGTTATCAGTTCTGGGAGAAGCGCTTCTCCACCTCTTTCCAGTTCACCACGTTCCACCACGCCGTGATGTAATCCGGCCGCCGGTTCTGGTATTTCAGATAGTAGGCGTGCTCCCAGACATCGAGGCCGAGTATGGCCTTCTGACCTTCCATCAGCGGGTTGTCCTGATTGGGTGTGCTGGTGATGGAAAGTTTTCCGCCGTTGTTGATTAGCCACGCCCAGCCGGATCCGAACCGGCCGACGCCGGCGGCGCTGAACTGCTCGCGAAACTTCGCAAAATCTCCGAACGCGCTCTTGATCGCCGTGCCCAGATTGCCACCGGGCTCGCCACCAGCTTTCGGCGACATGATCTGCCAGAACATCGAATGGTTCCAATGGCCGCCGCCGTTATTTCGGATCGCGGTTCGCACGGCTTCGGGCAGCTTGCTGACGCCGCGCATGAGATCGTCGAGAGACTTGTTCGCCAGCTCCGGCGCCTTCTCGATCGCGGCGTTGAGATTGTTCACGTAGGTCTGGTGGTGCTTGCCGTGGTGGATCTCCATCGTTTTCGCATCTATGTGGGGCTCTAGAGCGGCGAAATCGTATGGAAGCGCCGGAAGTGTGAATGCCATTGTCGTTCTCTCCTGTATGATCCTTGCCCGGTGGCGCCGGGCGTCGTGCTACGCTTATCGACCGAGTTTCAAACGTCGCTACCAACGGCGTTCGCGGCGGCGTACCGCTTCGATCGCCTTCTCGCCCTGATCGTTGAAATAATGCCGGGCAAAATGGAAATGAAAATCACGATCGCGACCACGATCTCGATGTGCTGGTCGATCCCCGGAATGGTGTTGCCGAGGAAGTACCCGATCCCGAGCATGCTCCCGATCCACGAGACTGCACCGATGATGTTGAAGGCGATAAAGTGTCTGAAGCCCATCCCGCCGACGCCGGCGATCACCGGCGCGAACGTCCGGATCACCGGCATGAACTGGGCTAGGACGATCGTTTTCCGCCCGTGCTTCTCGTAGAACTCGTGGGCCCGGATAGCATGCTTCTTGTTGAAGAAGAGGCTGTTTTCTCGGCTGAAGATACGGGGGCCTGTCGTGCGACCAATGAAATATCCAACGGAGTTGCCGCAGATGGCGGCGGCAAGGAGTACCGGCGCCAGTGCGTATATGTTGAGGAACCCCTTGGCGGCAAAAAGTCCGGCAGTGACCAACAGAGAATCGCCCGGGAGGAATACTCCGACCAGCAGTCCTGTCTCGGAGAAAATGATCGCGGCGATGCCAAAGAGTCCGGCCCATTGGACCAGCTCCGGTAGATTCGAGATGCGGTGGAAAAAGTCGTTCAGCGCCTGCATGAGGCCTTGTTAGCAGAGATATGCGAGAGAGACGTGCAAGTTCATCGCCCCCGCGACGCAAAGCAACTCCCGGAGAATGGCTTCTTGCCTTTCCCGAGGTGCGCGAGCGAGGCTTGCGTCGTCCGATCGGCAGAGCTGAACGAATCTTCAGTGTGGCGGCTGTCGGGCTGCTCGTTCTCTTCGCGGTGGGATGGTTCTGGTCGATTGGGCGCGCACGAGCAACCACGGATGCGGGCGTCACGCCCGCAGCTGCGACGATCACCACCGCGCTGAGCGAAGCATCGGCCCCATCGGTTGCTTATCTGACGGGAGCGGCGCTCACCGCGCTCGCCACACCAGCGCGTGGGGAGAGTGGGAAGCTTCGCGCCCGAATTCAGCCCGGCGGCTCGCCGATCGCTCCGATAATCGCGGACACGGTTCCACCGGGTGCCGTCGCCACATTCTCCTCGGGTTCCGCGGCAGAATCGACATCCACACTGGTCGCCCCGAACCGCCCGGGAATCTGGAATCTCGCGCTAAAGATCGGCAGCGCCATGAAGCCGCTCGGTGATTTCAGTGTCATCACGCTCCGCCCGGCGTCGGAGGAGAAAGGCGGAAGGCTGGGATTGTATTTCATCGGCAGCTGGCCAGCGGCACGGAGAGGGCGACCGGGCGTGACTTACGCGCCCCCGACCGGGTTCATCGAGGTGACGCAGCAGAATCAGAACACCCAGCTCTCAGAGCACTTCAAGCTGAAGGATTTTCTGCCCCACGATCAGCAGAACGTCTGGCCGAAATACATCGTGCTCGACATGAAGCTGGTCGACAAGGACGAGCTCGTGCTGCAGGACCTGAAGGAGCACGGCATCAATCCCGCCGGCGTCCGCGTCATGAGTGGATTCCGGACGCCTCAATACAACGCCGGTGGAGGCGACCCACGAGGCCGCGCCGCTTTAAGCCGCCACATGTATGGGGACGCCAACGACATCTTCATCGACAACGACGGAGATGGGCAAATGGACGACCTGAACCACGACGGGCGCGTGAATATTGCAGATGCAAAAGTCATTCAGGATGCGGTGAATCGCGTCGAGCGGGCACACCCTTCGCTGATAGGAGGGTGCGGCATATATTCCGGCACGTCAGCGCACGGGCCGTTCACCCACATTGACACGCGAGGCTACCCCGCTCGCTGGATCGGAACAGGAGATAGCTAATGGACAAGACAATTACCGGCAGCCCCGCGACCGTGGAAGACCACAGACACGTGCCAGCCAACCCGAAGCGTGACCCGGCAATGCCTGTGCGTCTGGCCGATCTCGAGCCGTACGTCGGTCTCGGCTATCTGTCGAAGTTGTTCAAGCTGATGGCGGTGATCCTGCTGCTCTTGCTCGTCTCGGAGATCATAACCGGGCTGGTCACGCAGGGGACGACTTCGATTCCAACGCTGCTGGGCGAAATGAGCCGTCTCGTCGTGCTCGCCGGATTGCTGTGGGGAAGCGGAGACCTCGCGCTGCTGCTCATCGACATGGGGCACGATGTGCGGGCAACGCGCATCCTGCTTGGCAGACAGGCACTGCACCAGACCGGATCTACCGGCATTACGCCACCCTCGGGCTCGCCGCGTGTCGAGGGAGGCAGCTTCGTGGAGCGTGGACCCCGCTAAGCTTTTCACGATCGGTCACTCGACCCGATCGCTCGACCAGTTCCTCGGACTGCTCGCCAGAGAAGGCGCGACGCATCTAGTCGATGTGCGCGCCTTTCCAACATCCGCTCGGTACCCGCACTTCTCGCAACCGACCCTGGAGCGCGCGATCATCGACACCGGCGGCCGGTACTCGCATTTGCCGTCGCTCGGTGGCCGCCGTCGCGGCCGGCGCGATTCGCACAACACGCAGTGGCGAAATGCCAGCTTTCGCGCGTACGCCGACTACATGGAAACCCGGGAGTTCAGAGATGCGCTCGACGATCTTCTCGCGTTTGCGGCGCTCGAGCCGACTGCGATCATGTGCGCGGAAGCGGTTCCGTGGCGCTGTCATCGCACATTGATCGCCGATGCAGTTGTGGCAAAGGGAATTCCGGTCTACCACATCCTCGATGCCGGGACACAAGAGCACCAGCTGACATCATTTGGTCGTGTCGATGAAGGACGAGTTCGCTACGATGTCGCGCCGCAGAGCGAGCTGTTTGGTGCCGATCCCCTCTAGAAACACCGCCATTTCAGGTGCGCGGCATGCTGGTTGCCACGTTGCACAGGGTGCCCTGGCATGGATGCGAGCCTGAAATGGCAGTGCGCTATGTGGGGGAATTGTCTGTCGCGCAGGGTGTAACTCACTTCTTGAGAGGATTCCATCATGCTTTGGACGATCGCGGTAATTCTCCTCATCCTCTGGATTCTCGGATTCTTCGTCGTGCATGTGGGTGGGGGGCTGATCCATCTGTTGCTCGTGATCGCAGTAATCGTGATCATCTATCGTCTGATCACCGGCAGGCCAGTCGTTTAGCGAACGCGTCACCCGGCCGCAGCGACTCGATTGCTTCGGCTGAGGGCTGCTCTCCACCGTCCGTCGGCTGCCGGGTGGAGGGCAGCATTTTCTTTTTCGCCCAGTGAGCGCCCCCGACGAAGCGAGCGGGGATTCGGCGAAGCCCTCGATTCTGTCCGCGGTTCGTGTAGTTCTCTACGAGCCGCAGGATCCGGTCAACATCGCAGCGACGGTCCGCGCGATGAAGAACATGGGTTGCTCCGACCTGTATCTGGTTCGCTCGGTGGAATACGATCCCTGGCGACTCGCCGGGATCGCGCACGACACAGATGACATCATCGAGCGCATCAGGAAATGCGATACGATCGACGAAGCACTCGACGGCGTGATCAGGGTCGCGGGGTTCACCGCGCGAAGACGCGCGGCCAAACGCGATCTTACCAACCCGAGAGCGGCGAGTGCCGAGCTTCTGGATTTCGCGCCGAGCGGGGCTGTCGCCGTCCTCTTCGGTCGTGAGGACAAAGGCCTGCCGAATGAGATTCTCGATCGCGCCCACTTGCTCGTCACCATTCCGACGACCGGCCACGCCTCGCTCAATCTTGCGCAGGCAGTTCTCATCGCTCTCTACGAGCTACACCTCACCGCCGCCGACGCCACACGCACGCTCGCGCCGCCGCGAAAAGATGCGCCGCCAGCGACAGCCGAGGAATACGAGCAGCTCTTCGCCGACACCGAGCGTGCGTTGTATGAGATCGAGTTTTTCAAGACGCGCTTTCACGAGCACATCATGCGAACCGTGCGCACTTTGTTCTTCCGTTCTGCTCCCGATTCCCGCGAGCTCGCGCTGCTGCGTGCGATTTTCATCGAAGTCATCCGAACAATCGACCGCATCAAGAAGGGAAAGGCAGGAGGTTTGCAGCAGTGAGGCGCACCTTGCGCCGCACTTCCTGTCCGGACATTTTTCCGCCTGTCGCTCGCTTGTGAAATTCTTCACAAAGCCGACCGAATAACTCGCCTTTACTTCTCATACTCGCGGATGAACTTGCGAAGCAGATGGCTCGCAGTGCCTGGCTTCATTTGCATTGCGGTACTGGCCACCATGCTCTCTGCGTACAGCGGCGCCTCTTCATCGGAAGGGAACAGTCCGGTGCAACCGGTCAAGTTCCGCCACACGATCCACGTGGATACGCTGAAGATGAACTGCCTCTACTGTCACTTCTCCGCCAACAAGTCGTTCGATCCTGGTTTACCCGCGATGAGCACCTGCATGGGATGCCACACGGTCGTGCAGGGAACGTCGGATGACAACAAGGCGGAGATCAAGAAGCTGGCCGCGTACTGGGACAAGAAAGAGCCGGTTCCGTGGATCCGCATCCACAAGCTTCCCGAGTACGTTCACTTCCCGCACATGCGACACGTCAATGCCGGTGTCACCTGCCAGACGTGTCATGGCCAGATCCAGAATATGAAGCAGGTTTATCAGGCTTCATCGCTCAACATGGGATGGTGCGTCAACTGCCACATCGGCCAGTCGAACCCGCCGTTCCGCGCGAGATACGATTGCAGCTCATGTCACTACTGATCCGATGAGCACCGAGCAAGATCGAACAGTGCAGGGAATGACTGCGGCTCCCGCCGGCGTGAAGCGCCGGGAATTTCTCAAGGTTCTCGGCGTCGGCACCGCGGCGACGACGATGATTGGTTGCACGTCGGAGAGCGTCGAGAGGCTCATTCCCTATCTGGTT
The DNA here is from genome assembly GCA_046724115.1 of Gemmatimonadota bacterium. GTDB lineage: Bacteria > Gemmatimonadota > Gemmatimonadetes > Gemmatimonadales > Gemmatimonadaceae > UBA4720. Next base: position 5,867 of record JBKOVX010000204.1, read on the forward strand.
TCGCCCGACGATACCGTGCCCGGCGTCTCGACTTACTACGCCAGCACTTGTCGTGAATGCTCCGCCGGTTGCGGCATCATCGCCGAAA
>JBKOVX010000059.1:0-1917 GCA_046724115.1 Gemmatimonadota bacterium
GTGTTGCCGTACTTGTCGACGTTGACGTACACCTTGTCCATCGGGATTCCCGAATGCTTGGCGGTCGCCTCGATGATGCGAACGTTTGCCTGGTGCGGGATCAGCAGATCGATGTCGGACCCGGTGAGACGGGCTCCATCGAGCGCGCGGTCGGCCGCGTCGGACATCGATCGCACCGCGTGCTTGAAGACTTCGCGTCCCGCCATCTTGACCAGGTGCGATCGCTTCTCGAGGACTTCCGCCGACATCGGGACGGTGGCGCCGCCTTCGGGGCGATACAGAAGATCCGCGAGTTTGCCGTCGCTGCGCATGTACGCCGAGAGAATCCCCTTTCCGTGATGACGACTGCGCTTGAGGACGACGGCTCCCGCCCCATCGCCGAAGAGGACGCACGTCGAGCGATCCTTCCAATCGACGATCGCGCTCATTTTCTCCGATCCGATCACGAGTGCGGTTTCGGCCGTTCCCGACATGATCAAGCCTTCAGCAGTGCTCATCGCATAGAGCCAGCCGGCGCACGCTGCGCCGACATCGAACGCGGCCGCACGTGTGGCGCCCAGCTCCGCCTGGATGTCGACCGCTGTTGACGGTAGAAGGCGATCCGGTGTCGCCGTGCTGAGGACTATTACGTCGATCTCGCCCGGGTGCACACCGGCGGCGTTCATCGCTTTTCGACTCGCGTCGGCGGCCATCGAGCACGTGGTCTCTCCGTTGCGGGCGAGACGACGCTCGACGATGCCGCTGCGCTCTACGATCCACTCGTGCGACGTCTCGATACCAATCGACGCGAAGTCGTGATTTGTCATCACATGTGCCGGCAGTCCGCGTCCGGTCCCGACGACAGCAGCGACTGGCCTCTTCATGCCGACTCCGCTACCGCGTTGATCAGCGGTTCGGCTGCCTCGAGTCTTCGTCCTATCTGGTCGCTCATCCCGGTTTCAACAGCGCGGACCGCGACCTTGATCGCGTTCTTGATCGAGCGCGGAGGAGAATTGCCATGGCAGATGATGCTGACGCCGCGGCAGCCGAGGAGTGGCGCTCCGCCATAAGCGGTCGCGTCGAAGCCCGCTAGTGCGATCTTGACCTGATCGGCATCGATCTCCGGGTGCTCGCTGAGCACGCGAACCATCAGCGGCCCGACCGCTTCGTAGAACTTGAGCACGACGTTCCCGGTGAAGCCATCGCAGATCACGACGTCGAAAGGGCCGCGGTCACTCGCGCCAGCAGGAAGATCGCGGCCCTCGATGTTGCCGTGGAAATTGAACCCGGCCTTCTTGAAGAGCACGTGCGCCTCCTTCACAACCGCGTTCCCCTTCTCCGGCTCCTCTCCGATGTTGAGGAGGCCGATCGAGGGATTCTCGCGACCAAAAATGCATTCAGCGTAAACCGCGCCAATCCAGGCGAACTGGAGTAGCTCCTTGCTGGAGCAGTCAACGTTCGCTCCAGAATCGATGACGATGACTGGATCGCGCGCTGTCGGAAAGACCGTGGCGATCGCCGGGCGAGTCAGGCCCGGCTGGAGCTTGAGCAGCATCGCGCTCGAGGCCATCTGCGCGCCGGTGTTGCCGGCGGAAACGAAAGCGTCCGACTTGCCTTCAGTCTGGAGACGCAGGCCGACGATCATGGAGCTCTTCGGTTTTTTGCGCAGACCGGCCGTCGGCTTCTCCGACATCCCGATGACATCCGGCGCTTCGACGATCTCGACGTGCTTGCGGACGCGGGTGGCGGATTTCTTGTCGCCGGCCAGCTGACTCGCGAGCTCCGCCTCGATGACGGATGTCTGCCCGACTAGCTGCACGGTGTGTGCACCGTCGAGGTCGTGCAAGGCGAGTAAAGCGCCGGCGATTGTAGCTTTGGGAGCGAAATCTCCCCCCATCGCATCCAATGCTATTCGCGCCAAACTACGCTTCCTTGGGC
>JBKOVX010000034.1:0-6789 GCA_046724115.1 Gemmatimonadota bacterium
GCACAGGTACCAGCTTCCAGTTCACGACGTCGTGACGGCACTAGTGGCATTCACAGCACAAGCAGTGGCTGTCACGCCAGTGTAATACGTCCGGGCGTAGTGAACTTACAACTGGCACCTGTGCTACTCACACCTCGCACCCGTTCCGTTGCAGTTATGAGCACCTCGCACCCGTTCAGTCGCAGCTACGAGACCTCGCACCCGTTCAGTTGTAGTTGTGCAGTTACTTAGCCCGTACCCACCGATTATTGGTTGTATCAGCGTCCACCCAGATCCCCGTCCGAAGCGTGATGCTATTCACCGCCTTATCCGACGACACCATCACCGTCGCCCTCCTCGGATTCGTCGCCCAGATGGCGGCCGTCTCGTGCACCGGCTGACTCGTCCCGTCGGCGAAGCCGAGCTGCAGATCGACCGGCGCGGGCATCCCGCCAACGTTGTTGATCGTCACAGTGTAGCCCTTTCCCCGCTGGACCACTCCACCGAGGCCGAGGTCGATGTAGCCGTTGCTGAAGAACCAGCCGTTCCAGAACCAGTCGAGGTTGCGGCCGGTGACGTTGTTCACCGTGTTGAAGAAATCCCACGGGATCGGGTGCTTGCCGTGCCACCGATTCATGAATTCGTGCAGCGCGTTGCCGAACACTGCGTCGCCCAGGAAATCTTTCAGTGCGAGGTATCCAAGAGCTGGTTTGCCGTAAGCGTTGTCACCGTAGGCGAACGGACTCAGTGCATCTGCGGGCGTGATGATCGGCAGATCCTCGAGTGGTGACGGGTTCTCCGCCCAGCCGTTGGTCCGGAACTGCTCGAAGAATCCATTGGCGCGCTCCTTACCGAGATCGGCGGTTCCGATCAGATACTCGAAAGTCGTCGCCCAGCCTTCGTCCATCATGGCGTAGCGGCTCTCGTTGATTCCCATGTAAAACGGGAAGTACGTGTGCGCGATCTCGTGCTCGACGACGAAGCGCGAGAAAACGGTGTCGGGGTAGCTCTCGTCGTTCACCATCATCGGATACTCCATCCCCGCCTGACCCTGCACCACCGTCGTCTTTTCGTACGGATACGGCACGCCCGGCCAGTTGTGCGACAACCAATCGAGCGCGTGACGCGCGTAGCCGACCATGTGGTGGAAATCCGCCGCCGAGTCGTTGTATGACGCCTGGACTCCCGCCCGACGATGAGTCGCGTCATCGACGACCACGCTCGAGGCATCCCAGACGTAGTGGCTGCTGAGATTGTACGTCATGTCGGGGATGTTCGTCGCCCGGAACCGCCAGGTGTTGCGTGGCGACTGCGCGGTGACGGTATGCGCCGCCATCTCCGCTTTCGACGCGACGTGGATGATCTGATCCGACGTCATCGACTGATTCAGTCGCTGCAGCTGCGTCGGACTCAACACCTCGGCCGCGTTCACCAGCGTGCCCGTTCCCCACACGACGTAATTGACGGGCACCGTGATCGCGACGTCGTAATCGTTGAAGTCGCTGTAGAACTCCTGGACGTCGGTGAATTCCATCGTGTCCCAGCCGTTGTAATCGTCGAAGACAGCGACACGAGGATAGAAGTAGGCGAGGAAGTACGTCGTCGAATCGGGCATCCCCTCGCGCCCGCTCTGCCTGGAGATCTCGTAGTGCCACTTGAAGGTGAGATGCACCGAATCGTGCGGGAGCAGCGGATTGGGCAGACGGAGTCGCTGGTTGCTCGACGAGCCCGTACCGGTCCATAGAGTCGCCTGACCGTTGACCGCCACCGAATCGATCTGCACGCCCGGAGTCAGATAGTCTGGATTGGCGCCGAAGCTGCGCGCCGCGCCCGGCTTGTGGATGTTGAGCAAAAGCTTGATCACCGGATTTCGCAGTGTGTCAGGACTGTTGTTGAAGTAAATGATCTGCTCGAGGCCGCGAACGTTTCTGTCGGGTGGGAGTACGGTCATCGCAATGCTGTATCGTCCGCGATTCTGCCAGTAGTTTGGACCCGGCTTGCCGTCGGGCGATCGCGTTCCCTTCCGAAAAGCGTCGCGGACACCGCGCGGCATGTAGAGCGATGTCACACCCTGCGGCGAGGGCGAGAGACTCGGAGTGGGTGCACAACCAGCGATGAAAAGTCCGATGGCGACGAGAAACGCGGGTCGGGGCATGTCAGAAAAGGGTTAATCGTGGACCAAAAAACAGAACGTTCCCATTGCGATTCAGCAAGTATGCTTTGCGTTTGTTGACAGAATGCTCACATCTTATCTCGCGCACACATGATCCTCCACGAGCGTTGGTTCGTCGACGAATCGAAGTTCCCGGTGCAGTGGGACACCTGGAGCTCGGCGAACAGTCTCATCCCCATCGCTGTCGCGGTCGGCTTCACCGTCGCCGCGACGATCATCTATCGCGCGCGTGGCCGACACCATGTGGTGCCCGGCCCGATCCACCTCGGAATGCCATGGGAGAACTACGTCCGCCTGCTGACGTGGGTTCCACTCGTGATCGGCGTGCACATGGGCGTCACGCTGCTGGTAAGCGGCGTCAGCAGACAGCTCTTCATCCCTAACCTCGTCCTGCCGGTGAATCTCCTCGGCGGACTGCTGGGGATGATCGAGATCGCGATTGCGCTCAGTTTCATCTACGGCGCGCTCACTCGACCCGCCGCGTTGGTACTGGGTTTCATCTGGCTCGTTGGTTTCATCATCTTCGGGCCGCTGCGTTTGATCGAACACGCCGAGATAATCGGCGTCAGCTTCTTCCTGTATGTGACAACCCGCGGGCCGCTGGCGTTTGACATGGCGCTCGACAGGCTCAACAAGCCGCTGGCGCCGCTCGTCCCCTACGCGGTGCCGGTGCTGAGAGTCTCCCTGGGAATCGCGCTCTGCGTCGTCGCCTTCACGGAGAAGATCTGGAACATCCCGATGGGCCTCGCGTTCCTGTCCGACCACAACTTCAACTTCTTTCCGTACATCGGACTGCCGCAGATCGACGACACGAAGTTCCTGCTGATCGCCGGAGCCATCGAGCTGCTCGTCGGACTGATGCTGATCACTGGAACGTACGTCAGACTCGTCATCCTCATCACCCTGATCCCGTTCAACCTCTCTTTGCCGTTCCTGGGCTGGCGCGAGCTGGTCGGCCACCTACCGACGTACGGCATCCTTGCACTGCTTCTGCTCTGGGGCGATGAGCGGCCGGGTGAAGAGGGTGCGTTGGTGAGGGCGCTACTCGGGAAGCACGCCTAGGATTCTTAATTTGCCCGCTCCCAAGGCGGCAACTATGATTTACCCGCTCTGAACGACCGGCCTGGCGAGCTCAGTCTCGAAGCAGGCTCACTCGTGCGACGAGGCGTCCCTCATGCGAAGACTGATTCTTTTCGGTTGCTTCGTAGGTCTCACGATCTCATCCCCGGCCGGCGCCCAGCATCTTCGCGATCGGATTTCCGATCTTTTCATCTTTGGGCCAGGACAGCAGCCACTCTTCCTCGCTGGGTCGGGTGATCCAAACAACCCGGCATCGCTTCAAGCGCACGGTCTCCACTTCATACCGGCATCGAACGCGGAAAACGGGGCGTTGATCTCATTCCTCACCGACGCGCTCGGCACCAGCATCGGCAGCATCCCGATCGGCTCGACGAGCGGCGGCGAGACTTTCAGAATCGAAGCGGGCGTGCCGGTGCTGACGTCGACATCCGCCGGCCCGATCTTCGCCGAGCGCGCGCAGACATTGGGACAAGGGCGAGTGCTGGCCGGAATTAGCAGAACGGGGTTCACCTTCTCGACACTTCGCGGCGTCGACATGGGCGATATCAATCTCGTTTTCACCCACCAGAACGTCGACTTCCCCGGCTGCGATGCGCAGTTCGGAGGGGACTGCACGCTGTATGGCATTCCGCGGCTGGAGAACGACGCCATGGATTTTCACCTGAACATGACTCTCGACGTGCGGGTGACGTCGTTGTACGTGACCTACGGCGTGACGAACCGATTCGACTTCAGCCTCGTCGCTCCCATCGTCCAGGCAGAATTTCGCGGCGAGAGCGACGCGCAGATTCGTCCGTTCGGCGGGGACAGTGCCGTCCATTACTTTGCCGGCACGCCGACGAATCCTGTGCTCACCGCGCACCGGCAAAGTCTGGGATCGTCTTCAGGCCTCGGGGATGTTGCGGTGAGATTGAAGGTGAACATGCGCGACACGCCGGACGCGAGCATCGCATTCCTCGTCGACGGGCGCTTTCCAACGGGAAGCGAGGAGGACCTACTCGGCGCGGGGAAGTTTTCCGGACGCGCGCTCATGATTCTCAGCTCCAAGCTTGGCGATTTCGCGCCGCACCTGAATGCAGGTTATCTCTACCACGCCGCGAAGCAGCAGAACGACGCGATCCTCGGCACGGTTGGTTTCGATCAACGACTCGGCGATCCGGTGACGCTGGCAGCCGATCTGGTGACGGAGCTGCAAGTCGGTGACAGCAAATTGAACCTGCCGGGTGTAGTGACCTACGACGTGCCGTTCCGCCGCACGATCAATCCGACGAATATCCCCGAGATGCGCGACGACATCGTAAATGGCTCGTTCGGGTTCAAGATCGCGCCGGCGCGCAAGACGACGATCGTGGTGAACACACTCTTCCCGCTGAATCATGGGGGGTTGAGGCCGAATATCGTCTACACGGCGGCGCTCGAGTACACGTTCTAAAGCAGGAGGAGGGACCCGGGACCCGGGAGGCGGGAGGCGGGAGATTAACGAATCGCGACCAACCTCCAGGAATTCCCATCTCGCTGGAACGACGCGGCCACGCTCACCGGTTGCGTATCGCCTTTGCCATCGGAATTGGTGTACTCGTAGGTCCCGACTAGACGGGCGTCGGCGGACGATGTCGAGCTCTGGAGATCCTCGATCCGGAATCTGACGTTGATGTTTCGCGCCCGCGAAAAGAACGTCTCCAGATTCCGTTGCTGGAAGCTGGTGATTCCAGGATAAATGCGGCGAACGTTCGCTATTTGCCCGGACTCGATCGCGCGCGAGTAGGATTCGACAATCGGCCCAATGTCGGCGAGAGTCGCGGGCTTCGGAGCCGGCGGCGGCGCGACTTCCTTTGGCGTGTCCACCGGTCGCTGTACAACCGTCGGCGGAGTTTGCGAAGTCACAATCGGCTGCGGCACGATGTTCTGGGGCGCAACCTGATTCGTCGGCGCCGACACGATCGCGGGTTGAGTCGTTATCTGCGTCGTCCTTTGAACCGTTGTCTTTGACGTCTGCTTAGGCGGCGGCGTCTTGGTAACGGTGCGTGTCGTGCGCTCGCTCACTGAAGACTTCTGGGCCTTCGGCACCGGCACCGGCGGCATCGACGCGGTCGATGGCAATGACGTCGTCACATTTTCCGCCGGCGTCGTGACTGGAGCCGCACTTACCGGAGCCGGCGATGTCGATTGCGCCGTCGCTGCCGGATCTCCGCCCGCCGGCGACTGTGGCTGCCGCATCCTCGCCAGCTGCGACCACCCGATCAGCAGTACGACAGCTGCGGCAGCGCCTCCGATCGCGAAGATCAGGTTTCTCGATCTCGTTTGCTTGACGCGCGCCTGCTCGATCGCGCTCGACACCGATGCGCTGAGGGAGACCGACTCCGGGTACGCCGGTCCGCTCAGCTTCGCTCGCACCGCGCTCAGTTCGTTCGCCATGTCGAGCGCGTTGGTGTAGCGATCGCTCGGCTCCTTCGCCATCGCCTTCTCGACGATGCGGTCGAGGGCTGTCGGCAGGCCCGGCATCAGCTCGCTGACGCGCTTCGGCTTCTCGGTGATGATCTTGAAGAAAAGATTCTGCAGCGTCGTGCCTTCGAACGGCTTGAAGTGCGTCAGCAGCTGATACAGGACGCCGCCGACGGCGAAGATGTCCGTCGCGCCCGTCGTCTTCCCTTCTGTGATCTGCTCCGGCGCCATGAAGCTCGGTGTGCCGAGGAAGGATCCGGTGTTGGTCATGCTCGACGACGCCAGGTGCGCCACGCCGAAGTCCATGATCTTGGCGCGGCCATCTTCGGTGACGCGGATGTTGGCCGGCTTGATGTCGCGGTGAATGATCCCGCGCTTGTGGGCGAACGAAAGTCCGGTCAGGACGTCAATGATGATGTCGAGCTTCGCCTGCAGCGAGAGCACCTGGCCCATCTCCAGCAGCTTCTCGAGGTCGATCCCGTCGACGAACTCCATGGCGATGAACAGGTGCCCGGCGACGTCGCCCATGTCGTAGATGGTGACGACGTTGGGGTGCTGGAGCGATGCCGCCGCCTGGGCCTCGTGCAGGAATCGCTTGCGGAGGTCGTCCTGACGGGCGATCGACTCGTTCATGACCTTGATCGCGACGGTCCGGTCGAGGACTGAATCCTTGGCCTTGTACACGACGCCCATCGCGCCCTCGCCTACGAGCTCGCTGATGTGATACTTGCCGATGTCGGGGATCTTGACGTCAGTCATGGGCATTGGGCTAACCGGTCGGATGGGCCCTGGGGGGAATATTCAGCGCGTAGCGCGATAGAGCAATCGGGAATTGAGAGGTGCGACGCGCCTGGAGATCCGACCGAGGCTTGCGGACTAACGAATCAGTCCGGACTTCGGACTAATTGAGGATTACGAACTAATTGCGGATTGCGGATCAACTGCACTCGCGTCTCAGATCACAACCCGCTGTCAATCCTCACTTCGCAGTAGGTCCGGACTCCTCAATTAGTCCGCACTCCGGACTGATTAGTTGGTCCGCACGCCTCAATCCCCGGTCCTAGGCCGCAGACCTGTCAATTGCGGACGGTACCTCACTCACCGTCTCAATGACC
>JBKOVX010000274.1:0-3000 GCA_046724115.1 Gemmatimonadota bacterium
TAAATGAGCTCGTTTCCCTCGAGATCCTGAAAGGAGAGTTTGTCGCGGATGGTCACGACTTGTCCCTTGACCAGGTACGCGTCGTGGCCGTCGACGTCCTTGATGGTAAAGTTGTTCCCGATGGAAAGGAGCTTTTGTTTCAGGACGTAATTCATGTCCGGCGCCGCGATGCGGTGAGGCGGCCGGTCTTCCACTCCTTCTGCAGTCGTGTGAACTGCCAGAGCCCGTCTTTGACCTCTGGTGGAAGTCGATCGCCTAGTTGGCGCGCGACCATCACGATCTGCCCGCGATGATGTCCCTCGTGCGCCACGAAATAGGTGAGGACGTGTCCGACGTCGAGCGGCAGATTGCGCCAGACGTAGCCTTTCGAAGGAGGGATCTGTCCGCCCGATGCAATTCCCAGCTCGAGTAGCGCTTCGATACCGCGGCTACTACGCTTCAGTGCTGGAAGCAGACCGCGGCGCGTCACCTTATGCGGATCGACGAGCGGGGGCGCAGTGATTCCGTGTTCCTGGCCGAGCGTTTTGATCCAGCGGCTACGGGCGTTGTGCAAGTGTGCGGCGATCGATCGAACTGTGCGACGCGGCTCTCCGGGAATCGAAGCGTTCCAGAGCGCAGTCGGAATCTGCTCGACGAGGCGCGAGGTGACGAGACTATTCGTTCGCCACGCGCCGAGGATCGTCTGCCGCAGATCGGGGACAGTTCCCATTCGGTAGAAACTGGCTCGGAAAGCGGCGGTGCGGAATGTTCGTTTGGATCTGCTGTCTCTCAGGTGATGTCGATTTTCTATCACCGATGCTAATGGTTGCCACTCGGACGTCACCGGATGGCAGGCGCGAACTGAGGCCGAAGCTCCCGGACTTCCGGGACGACGTTCGCCAGTTGCCGGTCGAGCCCACGCGACCTCACGGCGCTGATCGCGCCGGTTCGCCGTGCCTCCAGATATGCGATTGGCGAGACGCATCTCTCGCCGCCTGTGGTTACGAGGCGGAGCTTCCCCAGCTCGACGGTGACTCGGGGATCATCAGCTTCCTCGCCCAACCCCGCGAAGGTCCATGAGCGAATGGGTTCACTGTCGTTCAACACCCGGATCTTGCCCAGCCGGCCGCTCGTGCCTTCGTAGCTGGCGCGGCCATCCAGGCGACCGAACACCCATTCGATGGTCCGGTCGGGGTCCACCGTGAGGACGAAAGCGTGGACGCATCCGGCGCGGAGCGAACCGTCGGCGGAAGGCGCAGTGACCGTCATGCAGACCGTCGCACCGAGCGCGTTCGATTGGTAATCGAGGAGCGCGTTCGCCCACCCCCCGGGGGATCCCGCGGCATCGGATCGGCCGCGGCGGACAAGCGTGCTCGCGTGCTCGACGGTATGTCCAGCGGCAACCTCCTCGACGATGCACGAGCACAGCCGCGTGTCAGGCTGCACGATGGGGATCGCATGGTGGATCAGGTTGCCCCAGGTGAGCCCGAGCACGCGTGCGTTCGGTGAGAGCCGCACGCCGTGATCGCCGAGCAAGAGGGTGACGTGGTAGTGGGTTCTTGGGATCAGCGCGCCGCTGACGTCGTGATACTCTTTGTCGGTGACCAGGACCATTTGGAGCGGGACTCGGTCGAAATCGTAACCATAGATCTCCACGGTGTTCGAAGGCAGACTCGGATCGACGACAAACGGGGTGGCATAGCAGAATTGTGGCTCCGCCGGAGCGGAGGCGGTCCCGAGGAGCGTTTCCTCGATGCGGATCAGCTCTTGCCGGGCTCGCAGGCGGACGAAGTCAGTGCTGCAATGAAAGTCAGCGCTCGTTGCGGGCGCCCGGTCAAGAAACCGGGCAATGGCAGCGGCGACAGCCCCGTCGCCGCCGGGCGGCAGGCGCACCTTCAGGCCTTGAAGGACCGTCCGGAAATCCGAGGACGGATCGGTCAGCGCATCGATGGCCCGGTCGAGCGCGAAGACGGTGGTCGAAAGCGGATCGCTCGGGGCGCGTGTGCACGCGGAGGGGGATACGGCCGGCAATCCCAGGATCAAGATGCTCAGGCCCGGGCGAACGACGCACTTCCATCGCATGAGAGGTTCCCAGTGTCGCGAAGCCGCATCCGAAAAATGCTTGTCAGCTGCACCATTCGTTAGGCGGCGGCACGGGAAGAATGCGCGTGGTCGCTGCGAAATAGCCTAGCCAGCATGAAAGACACAACTGGGAGCACTACCGCGTACCCGAGTACACCGACCAGTTGAAGCCGCATATTTCCGATTGCGGGCCCAATGATACCGGCGACGCAGAGAACGCCAGTGATTAACAAACCACGTCTCACACCGCGTTCCGCACCACGACTATCAAAAACTTGTGCGGCGAACAGCAGTGCGAGACCGAGAAATAAGTTCCAGGCAAGCAATTCTACCGCGTACTCCGGAGACGGCCACACGATCCCACCGGATCCTCGCTGCCTGAGCGCGGTCAACTCCACGAAGTGAACAGCGCTGGTCATGCCGACAAATAGAATCGCGAAGCCGAACGCAACCAGGCCGTAGATCTTGCGATCGATTGATGCGTAGTCATGGATCGCGGCCATCATAACAACTATGAAGGGTGCGGATATCAAGGTGAGCACCTCCATGACCGCCAAAATCGGATCTGCAATCGGCTCGTTTAGCCCGTAGACCGTAAAGCCAATCGTCAGCGCGACAAGATACGCAACACCGATCAGGAATACTGCGAACGCAGACCAGCTTCCAAGTCGATTGCCTGACGTCGTGTTCAACGAAATGAGTCCGCCTAACGCCTTAGTTCAGCTGCAAGCACGCCACCACCATGGCGGCGAAGCCGCATCAGAAAAGTGGTTGGCAGCTGCAACGTTCGTTAGCCTGCACCGTGAGGAGCCCGCACGAGCAAACTCGCACCAATGGCTAGAAGAATTGAGAACACGACAAGAACTATTCGTATCGCCCGATCGCTCTCGATCGCCGAGAACCATCCTGCGTTGCGCACAACCAGGAACAGTGTCTCTG
>JBKOVX010000253.1:0-7548 GCA_046724115.1 Gemmatimonadota bacterium
GAGCGTCCCTTTGAGCGCTCTCATCAGGACGTCGGCGCGGACACTCGCCTGACCGCCGTTGATTGTTACCGGCACTGACGTCCTGACGGCGCCATCGCGGACAAACACGAAGTCCGGGATCGGCGCGGCAGACGACGACGCCGCGATCTGGAGCGCGAAGACCAGAGCGATCATCGAGTGCGCACCGCGCGCTGCATGTCACGCTCGTCGTCGCGCCGTTTCTCGTCGGCGCGCTTGTCGTAAAGCTTTTTGCCCTTGCCGAGAGCGAGCGCGACCTTCGCCTTTCCCCTCTTGAAGTAGAGCTCGAGCGGAATTAGCGTCAGTCCCTGACGCTCCACCGCGCCGATCATCCGGCGGATCTCCTTCCTGTGCAGCAGGAGTTTCCGCGTCCTCGTGGGCTCGTGATTGAAGTAGCTCGCCTGTTCATAGGGCGATATGTGCAGGTTGAGCAGAAAAACCTCTCCATCCTTAACGATCGCGTAGGAATCAGCGATGTTGGCCTTTCCGTTCCGCAGCGACTTGACCTCGCTGCCGGTCAGAACGACTCCCGCTTCCCAGGTGTCGATGATGTGGTAGTCGTGTCTGGCGCGTTTGTTCCGCGCAACCGACTCCTTCGCATCCTTTTCGACTTTCTCTGCCATTTGACTGCGTGCTCAAGTGAGAAGCAACTTCGTTGACTTCGCTATGCTTGGCTCCTTATCTTCGGAGTCCGACCTCGCCGAAGTGGTGGAACTGGTAGACGCGCTGGCTTCAGGAGCCAGTGGGCGCAAGCTCGTGGGGGTTCGAGTCCCCCCTTCGGCATATGAAAGAACGGCGCGTCTGCATTTGTCAGGCGCGCCGTTTTTGCATCCGTCCTGATGATCTAGACAGTCTCTAGAATCGGCAGCCCGGCTTTTTCGCGCGCCCCTGCCGTCGTGGGCAACCCAACCCGTTCGCGCACCGTCGGCTCGTCGTGCAGCAGATCGGCCAGACTCACTCCCTGAAGAACGTCGTCGATCTTCTGCTGCAACATCACCCATACCGGTCTGATGCTGCAGCTGTGGGAAGCCGAGCAGCGCTCTTCCTCCACCGGGTGGCTCACGCAATGGAGGTCGAAAGTCTCGAGCTCAGAGGCATGGATCACGTCCCTGATCGAGATCTCGGCGGGCGGCCGGGCGAGCACGTATCCCCCGCGCGCGCCGCGAGTGCTGGTGATCACGCCCGCGCGCCGTAGGCGCAGCAGAATCTGCTCGACGTAATCGGCCGGAAGTCGTTCCTGGCGTGCGATCTCGCGCCCATTAACCGGTCCCAGATCGGTGCGCTTCGCAAGATTGAGCGCGCAAATTACGCCGTACTCGGCCCAGGTCGTTATCCGCATGCATTCAGGATAGAGATCAAGGCACGCGGAAACAAGTGCCAACGACCTCTAGTACCTCGGACGCCTAGAAAATCGTGTAGATCAGCGGGGCAAGAACAGAACCCTGTGCGAAGATCAGCAGGCCTCCGATGGCGACGAGCACCACCAGCATCGGCAGCATCCAGAACTTTTTCCGCTCACGCATGAACGCCCAGAGCTCGCGGGCGATGTACGACTGACTCATGGATCGATCTCCTCAATAACGGTAAAAGCGTGGGTGAGACTTCAGAATTGACGCGACATGCTGCGCGAGCCCGGATGTTCCCGAACGACCCAAAAACCGTTGGCACCCTCACGAGCGACGAGCGGGTTCCCACCGAACATCCGTCGGAGAAAGCCCACCGGGGTAATCATGAGATAGTACATGACCGCGATAACCACGGGCGTTGTGACGCGGGATAGCAGCGCGGCGATGCCCATCCAGCCGCGATAGAACGGTCCGAGCAGGCCCGGTATGACTAGCCCCGCCAGGAACAGAAGCGCGCCAACGCTGCCCAGTGTAGCGACGAAAATGAACGGACGATTTCGCAGGGCAGATATGAGGGCTACGGCAAGCAGCACCGCGCCGACGGCGAGGCCGAAACGCCTTCCATCCGCCGCAGTGAATGGTTTTTTCTTGTTTGGGGCGCTCATGGTCGTGTCTCGATTCGGGTAGAAGGTGGTGCCTTGGCGAGGTGATCTCTCCATCGCTGCGCCAGCTCCGGCGTAGCCGCCGCGGCCGCGATGTGGTGACCGAGGGCATTTGGATGTCCGTCGAGCGAGCCGACCGTGATCGACTCAACTGGATGTCCGTCAAATGCGTGTGCAATAGAAATCATTGGCAGTCCGACCGCCTTACCTGCGGCGACGAATTGATCGTAGCGCCGAAGAGTTGCGGTATCGACGGAAGTCCCGATGTCGATGGGCACGATCGCGGTAGCCGCACCGGCTCCTTCGGCGATCGCGACGAAGCGGCTTAGATCCGCGAGATGCCGCCGCACGAGAGCGGTGTCGTCGTAGACCCTGAAAGGTGAGAGAACCCGCAACGACCGGCGCTGTGAAACCGCGCGGATCCGGGCGTACAATTCCTGGAAGAGATACGAGTTTGTGAACAACAGCCTGGCCGGATGGAAACGCGCGGCGATGCCAGCGGGGGCCTCGGCAAGCATGGGTCGCGGCGTGATGCCAACGAGATAGTCCATGTCGTTGAACACGTATACCAGAACGACTAAATCCGGCCGGAAGCGGAGCCCGCGCCGGAGAAAGTCGAATTCATCCAGTGTGTGCTTGTCGGGCTCGCTGAAGTTGAGCGATTCCCACGGTGTGCCCTCGGCAGCCAAACGCGCGGCGACCTGCTCCCCGAAGCGGTCTTCGATTTTCGGGACGCCCCAGCCAAATGCATAGGAATCACCTACGACCAGCAGCCGCCGTCGGCCGGGGGCTGGCTGCAGCGTGTGCTCGACATCGCGGGCTCCATAATGATTCCGCGTGACGAACCGGCGCTGCCACACGCGGGAGGCGTACCCGAAGTGCGTCGATGCGGTGCCCAACGTCCACATGCGCGATCCACCCTCCGAGAGCAACAGGGTGGCCGCCAGCGCGGCCATCGACAACAGCATGTTCGCCCACACCTTCCCCTTGGCGCTGAAGGCCCACGCCAGCAGAGCACTGGCGAGCACCACCATGGCGACCCACTCGAGCATCGCAGCGCTTGCGGCTACCGAGCCGAAGAAGTTGGCATCGAGCAAGCGTCCACCCTGCTGCGAATCGTCGAGGGCACCGATCAGGTAGGCGACACCCCACACGGCGATTCCCGTGTCGAAGAGCGCTCGCGCCGCGGTCACTCGCGACGGCACTCGCGACGAGCGCCAGCCCTGAACAGCCGAAGCGACGGCCAGTAAAGTGACAGCCACGAGCGCCGCGAAAAAAAGCAGTGACCAACGGTCCAGAACCGTCCGGCTGCTGAAGGAGCGATACATCGCCATGCCGGCGGCAAGAGCGAAAAGCCCGATGGTACGCCCAAGACGAGCGTCAAACGCGCGGGTTAATAGAGACTGGCGCATTCAGGCAGATCCCACCGCTAGTCGAGCTGAAACTCTTTCTGCCAATTCCCGACGTCGCTGAACACCGCCTGACCCTCTTTGGCGAGGAGAAATTGCCCGAGCACGAGATAGTCAATGTGGGTGCGCATGAAGCAGCGGTAGGCATCCTCCGGGGAACACACGATCGGCTCGCCGCGCACGTTGAACGACGTGTTCACGAGCACCCCACAGCCGGTCTGGCGCTCGAACTCCCGAAGTAGCTGATAGTAGGTCGGGTTGTGATCGCCATCGACCGTTTGAATGCGGGCCGAATAGTCGATGTGTGTGACGGCTGGAATGTCGGAGCGCTCAACGTTCAGCTGATCGATGCCCCACAGCTGTCGCTGCTCCTCAGTCATCGGGATCTGCCGCTCCTTCTTGACAGGCGCCACGAGCAGCATATACGGCGACTCAACGTCGAGATCGAAGTAGTCGTTAACTCTCTCACGGAGGACTGACGGAGCAAATGGTCGGAAGCCTTCGCGGAATTTGATCTTGATGTTCATGTCGGCTTGCATCTTTGGTGAGCGCGGATCACCGAGGATGCTGCGCGCCCCAAGTGCGCGCGGACCGAACTCCATGCGACCATCGAACCACCCGACGATCTTGCCCTGCGCGAGAAGCTCGGCGACGTGCTCGATGAGATCCGGCGTCGGCATGTAGATGTACTGAGCTCCCTGTGCTTCGAGGAAAGCTTGAATTTCCTCGGTCGTGTACTCGGGCCCCAGGTACGCACCCTTCATCGAATCCTTACCAGGTACGACGCGCCGCTCCTGCTCCAGCTCGCGATGCCATATCAATTGCGCTACGCCGAGCGCCCCGCCGGCATCGCCGGACGCTGGCTGAATCCACAACCTGCGGAACGGCCCCTCGCGCAGCAGCCGGCCGTTGCCAACGCAGTTCAGAGCAACACCTCCGGCAAGACACAGGTCGCTCGCTCCGGTCAATTCATGTGCCGTGCGGGCCATGCGGAGCATTACCTCTTCGCACACCGCCTGCACTGAAGCCGCCAGATCCATCTCCTTCTGGGTGAGATTGGTTTCGGGAACCCGCGGCGGACCACCGAACAGGTCGTCGAAGGCGGCGCTCGTCATCGTCAGCCCGCCCAGATAGTTGAAATACTTCTGATTCAGGCGGAATGAACCGTCATCGCGCAGCTCCATCAGCTCGCGATAAATCAGGTCTACGTACTTGGGGCGGCCGTAGGGCGCGAGACCCATGACCTTGTATTCACCGGAATTCACTTTGAACCCGGTATAGTACGTGAAGGCGGAGTAGAGCAGCCCAAGCGAGTCTGGCCAATGGAGCTCGCGCAATAATTTGATGTCTCTTCCTTTACCGACACCGATCGACGCGGTTGCCCATTCGCCCACGCCGTCGATCGTCAGAATGGCCGCTTCTTCAAACGGAGACGGGAAAAAAGCGCTCGCGGCGTGTGACTCGTGATGCTCGGCGTAGAGAAGGGGCCCAGTGTAGTCGCCGAGAGCTTCACGCAGCTCACGATCCTGATAGAGCTTTTCCTTGATCCAAAGCGGGCCCGCTGCGAGGAAGCTGCTGAAGCCTCGCGGGGCGATGCCAAGATAGGTATCGAGAATACGCTCGAACTTTAGCAGGGGCTTATCGTAGAATCCGACGTATGCGACGTCTGCCAGCGTAATGCCGGCGGCACCCAGGCAGTATTCGACTGCGCGCGATGGAAAAGCCGCGTCCCCTTTCTTCCGCGTGAAACGTTCTTCTTGCGCTGCGGCTATGACCTCGCCATCGCGCAGCAGACAAGCAGCGCTGTCGTGAAAGAAGGCGGAAATGCCGAGCACATGCGTCGGACTGCGAAGCGGCAACCTGGTCCCTCGAGTTGGTGAATGCGAGGGACGGGGGCAAGTTCCGGGCGGTGTTAAGATTTCTTCCCACGCCCGCGTATCAGACTGTCTGGCAACGAGTTACGGGCGGGTGAATCTCCGCTCGGTCGGGGATTGTGGCAGTAGCGCCACAGTGATTGGTGGGCGCTGTCCGCAATCGCAGTCGACACGATAGATCACAAAAAGACAATCGCGCGAGACCGCGCGCGCGAAAGCGTCAGCCCGAGGACACGCCTCCGTGGGACCCTCCGGGCACGCCGATCTCCGTCATTTTCCGTAGATCGAGGACCTCATCGATCTCCTTCGCGGGCAGAATTTTTTCCCGCTTGACCAGATCGCGAATCAAAACGTTCTCCTTCACCGACTGCTTGCTGATCTCGGCGGCACGTGCGTAGCCGATTTGCGGCGCCAGCGCGGTCGCGAGTGCGGCTGAGCGCTCGAGCCAGTACCTCGACTGCTCTTCATTCGCCTCGATTCCCTTCACCGTCTTCTCCGCGAACACCCGGGCGGCGTTGCCCAGAATCATCATTGAGAACAAGACGTTGTGCTCGATCACCGGCATCATGACGTTCAGCTCGAGTTGACCGTGCTCGGTGGCGACGGTCACGCACGCGTCGTTGCCGATGACCTGGAAGCAAACCTGGTTCACCATCTCTGGAATCGACGGGTTCACCTTGCCTGGCATGATCGAGGAGCCGGGCTGTACCGCCGGGAGACGAATCTCGTCGAGCCCGGTGCGCGGTCCACTCGCCAATAGCCTGAGGTCGCTCGCAATCTTGCTCAGGTCTAGTGCCAGAACCTTGATCTGCGAGCTGAATCCAGCGACGTCTCCCATGCTTTGCATCAACTGGATGCGGTCCTTGCCCTCGCGCAGATCCACCTTCGCCGAGCTGCGAAGGTGCTTCACCATCAGCTTTGGATATTCCGGCTCGACGTTCACCCCCGTGCCGACGGCGCTGCCGCCAATGCCAAGGTCGCGCAGGTAGTCGGCTGCCTCGACCACGCGCTTGAGTCCGCGGCGCAGCGAGCCAGCGTAGGCCTCGAACTCCTGACCGAGCCTGATCGGCATCGCATCCTGCAGGTGGGTGCGGCCCGATTTGAGAACATCGTCGAACTCCGTCCCTTTCTTCTCGAATGCCTTGGCGAGTCCCTCGAATGCTTTCTCGAACGCGCCGAGCTCGGTGAGGCACGCCAGTCGAATGGCGGTGGGAATCACGTCGTTGGTTGACTGCGCCATGTTGACGTGATCGTTGGGGTGAACGGGAGCGTACGCGCCGCGCTTGGCGCCGAGGATTTCGTTGGCGCGGTTGGCCAGCACTTCATTGACGTTCATGTTGTGCGAGGTGCCCGCACCGGCCTGGTACACGTCGACGACGAACTGCTCGCGATGCTTGCCGGCGAGCACCTCGTCGGCTGCTTTCACTATCGCATCTGCCAGCTTTCCCTCGAGACGTCCCGTCTCCTTGTGGGTCAGCGCCGCCGCGCGCTTGATGCGCACGGTAGCGTCGACGAACGCGGGGAGCGGCTTGAGTCCGCTGATCGGGAAGTTCTGCACTGCGCGGAGCGTCTGCACGCCGTACAGGGCATCAGCCGGAACTTCGAGCGTGCCCAGCGGATCCTTCTCGGTGCGATTCTTTTCGCTCATCGTTGGTGAAAATCGAGGTTAGCGGCCCACGATGCGCGCGGTGCCGTTCAGAAATGGATTCGAGACCTTCTCTTCTCCGATCGTCGTTTCGATCCCATGACCGGGATAGACTACGGTCTCCGATGGGAGCGCCGCGAGCTTCTGGAGTGTAGCCGCCAATTGCGGCGGATTGGAGAATGGAAGATCGGTTCTGCCGATCGAGCCGGCGAACAGACAGTCGCCGACGAGCGCGATTCCGTCGCCGTGGATAACTACGTGCCCCGGAGCATGACCGGGCGCGTGCATCACCGTCATCTCACTATCGCCGACCTTGACCCGCTGCCCGTCGGCGAATTCACGATCGGGTGCCGGCGGCTCCTCGAAGGGGACTCCGTAGACCTGCGCCTGCCGTCCGGCCGCCTCGTACAAACGCCGATCCGCCGGATGCAGGTAGATCGGCACGTCCCATTTCTTTTTAATCGATGCAATTGCGCCGACGTGATCGACGTGTGCGTGCGTTACCCAGATTGCGTCCAGCTCCGCGCCACTGCGCTCGATCGCTTCGACCAGTCGCTCCCCCTCGCTACCGGGATCGACGATCACCGCGTGATG
>JBKOVX010000127.1:0-3331 GCA_046724115.1 Gemmatimonadota bacterium
TGGCTGCCCTCTCGGCGGCGCTCCTTGATGATTTCGGCGATCCGCCTGGCGATGGTTTTCGCGATCTCGTCGTACTCGACGATGACTACTGGGACGCGTTCTTTGGAAGAAGCCATGCCTTGAAAATTACAACATCGAGGCGGGGGTCGCGTGTGGGTAGTCTTAAAGCCCGGGGGGAACGTACGGGCAAAGACAACTGCCTGCTTGCCGCTGTCAGCCGCTGCGCTCAGCGCTTACCGCTGCAAGCGACTAGACAGATCTCCTTCGCCTTCCAGCGACCTGCTGCCGTTGCCTTTAGGTCGCTGTGACCTACAGGCAGCAGGTTCAGTTTCTTTCGCGCAGGGGAGATCTGTCCCGTCGCAGGCAGCGGTTAGCGATCAGCGACAGCAGCGGTCAGCGGCCAGCAGGTAGTTGTCTTAGTCTTTCGGCCGGAGCGACCGAATAAACCGCCGATTCAATCTTAGCGCGCTTCCCAGTTCACGATCCGCGCGCCCAGCACCGACTGCTGCACCGCGTCGGCCACGTCGCGGCGCAATTGCACGTGCCGGTTGTTGTTGCGCGACGGATTCACCCGGTTCGTCAAAACGACCACGAACAGGTCTTTCTCCGGATCGATCCAGATCGACGTACCCGTGAAGCCCGTGTGTCCGAAGCTCCATGGGGAGAAGAATTGGCCCGCGCTCGATCCGCCTTCGGGGGAGTCCCAGCCGAGCGCGCGAGTCGACTCCTTGCCCTGACGAGCCGTCCAGCGGGCGATCGTCGCCGGCTTCACGATTCTGACCCCGTTGGCGCCTTCGCCTCCATTCAGGATCATCATCGAGAAAAGTGCCAGATCCTTGGCGGTGGAGAACAGTCCAGCGTGTCCCGCCACGCCTCCCATCGCCCACGCGTTCTCGTCGTGAACCGTTCCCCAGAGCAATCCGCCGCGGGCGTCGTCGACCTGGGTCGGCGCGATCCGCGAGCGCAGAGAGATTGCCGGCTGGAACTGGGTGTCGATCATTCCCAGTGGCCTGAAGATCTTTTCGGCGGCGAGCACGTCCAGAGTCTTGCCGGTGATCCTTTCCATCACCAGCTGCAGCAGGATCATGTCCCAGTCGCTGTAGATCATGCTCGTCCCGGGTGTGTACTCGAGCGGCCGGGCGTTGATTTGATAGAGATACTGATCGCGACCGCGGGCAGTGGCGTAGATGTTCGCGCCGGCCTCGAGTCCACCGCTGTGGGTCAGCAGCTGTTTGACGGTGATCTGCGCCTTCTCCGGCGAATTGAATTCCGGCAGGTAAGAGACGACGGTGCGATTCAGATCCAGCTGGCCCCCCTCCTCGAGAATCATCGCCAGCGTCGTCGTGGCGATGACCTTGGTGAGCGACGCTAGATCGTAGAGCGTGTTGGTGTCGACGGCGGGGGAACCCGGCTGATTCCAGTCGATGTAGCCGTAGCCCTTCATGTAGGCGATGTGTCCGTTGCGGCCCACGGCGATCGCGACTCCGGGCGCGACCGCTTCCTCTATAGACGTCTTGACGATCCTATCGAGCTTGCCCCGCAGCGCGGTGTCGAGACCTGAGTTGTTGAGGCCGACTTCCGGCTCGATGTACTTGATCGGTGGGGGCGGAGCGGCGACGCTGCGAGCGGGAGGTGGCGCGCACGAAGCTACCGCGAGAACTGATATGAAGGCAAAGAGAAAAGACTTCATTTGAACGGCTAAGGGTGACGCGGGTTGCGAACGACGGCGGACTGCTGCGGACACTCCGAACTGCGAACTAGAGTTGGTATCTCGGCGATCGACATCACGAGGAAAAGACGATTCTAAGCGAAGAGAACAACGTCGAAACCGTATGTCTGCCCGCCCGTTGCAGTTATCTACCCGGGGCCCGGATGCAGTTCCTGATCAGATCGCCCGCCGCAACCGAGTCCGCGCGACTGCTGAGGGTGGGGCACGGTGGCGGAACGGCGCTCGCCAGCGAGCGGTGTCCGCTCGCCGAGACCGACCGCACTGCCGCCCAGCCATCGTCAAGCTGATCCGGCAACAGAAACGATGTCCCGGACGCGACCGGATACACTTTCTCATAGGTGGGTGAGAATGTGCGCCTGAAAAGAACCTCGTAGCTCGTCGCTGCGGGGACCGCGTTCCACGTGAGAGCCCACTTCGAGCCACCGGAAGCCTGATCGCGCCGCGCGAGTGCGAGGGGTGGAGCAGGGGCTGCGGCGAGCGATCCCACCACCGACGCGTTGTGCCTGGCGACGTTGGCCACATACCCGAAATTGACGTGGGCGAAATCGTCGGTCGGCAGATGTTGCCGTTTGTAATTCTCGAGTCGCTCCGTGAAGCGCAGGCCGGGGTCGCCGAGGCTCACGTACGGACTATGGTCCCCACCGCGTGAGATGCGATCGAGGCGGAAAACCGGCAGGATCTTGAACGCCGGATTGTAGATGCTGCCCGTCGCCCACGCGTAGCGCGCCAGCTCTCTGCTCGGACCGTTGTCCGGCTCGGCGCCAAAGATTCTGACGGTCGTCGAATCGACGGTACCATCCTCGGCGATAACGTTGCCGACGATGTCGTCGGTGAACGCGGCGACGACTTTGTATCCGGCGGTGTGCAGTCGCTGCGCCAGATGCGTCGAGCCGTAGAGACCTTCCTCCTCGCCGGAGTAGGCGACGAAGATGATCGAGGCGTCGAGACCGCGCGGGAAATGCTTCGAGAACACTCGCGCCAGCTCCACCACCGCCGAGGTGCCCGAGCCATCGTCGTCCGCGCCCGGCGCGTCCTGGGTTGCCTCGAAGCGTGCCAGCGGTCCAAGATCGCTGCGCGAACAGATGCACGAGTCGTAGTGTCCGCCCATTACCACTACTCTCGAGGTGTCGCGACCCGGGAGCCAGGCGAGGACGTTGACGATATTCACGTTCGGCCGCTGAGGATGCCCGCGCATCTCCATCATCGCCGGATCGTACTCGACACGCAGACATCCACCGCAGTCCTTGCTGTAGCCGGAGAGCTTGTTGAACAAATATCGACGCGCTGCGCCGATCCCCCGAGCATTGCTGACGGTATCACTCATCGAGTGACGCGTGCCGAACGAGACCAGCACCGAGTCGGTCGCGCGGATCTGAGCGGCCGAGATCTCGGAGATGACCGCCGCGAGCGCGGGATCGCGGGTGAGACCCATCGTCACGTCGGATTGTGCGGTGACCGGGGAAGGTTGCTGCGCAGTAAGCCCCGCGGCAGAGAGCAGGAGTGCGGCGACGATGCGACGTGCGGACGCGTAGAACAGCGATCTCGGCATGTTAGTTTATCCGGATGAGGACGGGTTCAAACACTGAGGATCTTGATTGGCAG
>JBKOVX010000454.1:0-2496 GCA_046724115.1 Gemmatimonadota bacterium
AAAGTACTCCAAATCAAGGCCCTCATTCGCCTGCCTGTTTTCGTGTAATTCGTATTACTACGCTCCAAATTCGTGTTTTTTTAACACAAGATCTTATGCGGCAAGTTGTAGCACATTCATTTGTCGGATCTTGAGAGAAACAGCCATTGTGTCGTGGCCTTTTTCTGTTATTCGGTAGCGATGGCTTTTAGGGACCTTGGCGATCAGCCCATGTTCCCGTAGCAGGCGCAGGAGCCGCGATACGCGGCCGGAGGCTTGGCGACGGGTGACAGGGTTTTTGCCGGATCCGGGAAACAGTTGCCAACGCAACTCTTTATTATCGAAGTCGTGAAGCAGGAACTCTCCGCTACAGATTACGCGAAAGAGCTTGGCGTCGTCGGGACTGATTGGACGCAACGGACGGTACGAACGCCCATCTCGGCAGACGCGTTTGCTTATCGGATCCAGTACCTTGTGGCTGGGCAATACCTCTCCGACAACGGAAAGCGCCTCCACGTACCGATCATTTGCGTTACGACAGAGCTGAGCACGTCTCGCGATATCTGCAATGCTTCGACGCATGTGAATCCATGCCATGCAGCGCTTGCCTTTACGGGTCGTTGGTCGCCAAACTTTCCAGCGACGTGGGTTATTGATGGTGGTCTCGATCCTCAGTACGCAGCCTTGCTTGTCGTACATTTTGATCGAATTCTCATCGACCCAGTGTTTGATTCGGGTGCCTTCCACCCGGGTTTTGAAATCGGTTGTGACCTCTCCGTTGAACCGACGATGCAGGCGCTTTTGCAGAAATCGCAGGACGTCCCTGGCACTGAAGTGACGAATGGCGTGATCCACCAACTGGGGGTAGACAGCCTGAAGGCTGGCGTCATCTTTGAACATAACGTCAGTCGAGTACTCGCTCTCGCGCATGGTCCAGTAATAGGACCGCAGGCTCAGATTGTGCTCAGGAGCCAACCAGGGATTGACTCTCTTGGCCAAAATGTCCAACCAGACACGCCAATTTCTGGTGATGAGACTATCCATCATTTTTTGCGCTCGGGGGAGATCCTCGATGTAGGCGAAGCAATTGTCGCGTTTTTCGTAGCCAATGCCCGCTTTGTCCAGACGCCGGGCCAACCATTCCCAGCCGTTTACGCACACTTGAATGGTGAAAGGGAGCCAGGTCTGCAGCCGGATGTGCATCAAACCGAACTCGCGATCGATGTAGTAGAAATAGACGTGAAGGCAGGGCCGATCGGCGGCTCTCAGTTCGAGTTTCTTTTTCTTCCGGTTGGGGCCCACCTTGAACGACCGCGAGGGCTCGACACAGCTCAGAACGCAAACCAAGCCTTTTTGAATGTTGTCCTCCTTCGCAATTTGAAGAGCGACCTCTTCCTTGGAGGTATTCGGAGACTCGAGATACTTGTAACGTCGCCCGTGTGCTTCAGCAAAGGCTTGGGCGTGTTCTTTTACCCTGTCGGAGAGCTTTTCTGCCAGTGCTCCGAAGTCCTTGAGCAGTATGTGTCGGCTGTTGAGCCATGTCTCCATGGTTCGACGGCAGCTGATCGAGCGCAAGCTTCCTTTGAAGAGAATGCGATCGAAACCTGCTATGATGCCCTTGACGCGGCCTTCGTGCCGTTTCAAAAAACGCTCCATGGTTGTCCTCCGCTTGATGTGTTGTGCAAATACAGCATGCCGGAAGACACCATGGAGCGTCACTATTTTTTGGCACGGAGGTGTGAGATGCGTGATTTTCGTAAGCTGCAGGTTTGGCAGAAAGCCCATCAGTTAGTGCAGGCCGTCTATAAGGTGACGGCCCATTTCCCAAGGACAGAGACATACGGTCTGGTGAGCCAGATGCGGCGAGCGGCCGTCTCAATTCCAACGAACATCGCGGAGGGTTGTGGTCGGCAAGGGGAAGCGGAGCTGGGACGCTTTTTCCAGATCGCAATGGGCTCGGCGAGCGAGCTGGAGTATGAGGTTCTGCTAGCAGGAGATCTTGGTTTTTTGGGAGAGGGTGAGTACGACGAGCTATCCGAAGGCACCATAGAAGTAAAACGGATGCTGACGTCTTTTTCCCGAAAGCTGAAGGCTGATAGCTGATGGCTGACGGCTTGGCGCGGCCGGCGGCACGGACCGAAGTCCCTTTGGTTGCGGCCGCCGGCCGCGCCAGGGAATTCGTGGCCAAAACAGATAAAGGCCGCCACGAATTCCACGAATTAACGCGAATTAAATTCTCCACAGCTTCTGAGGAGTTCACGGCAGCGTGAACTGACCTCGAATCCGATGAGTTTCGTCAGGCGAAGCTAATTCGCGCTTTGCGCCCGGACGATCACAAGCTGGGAGAGGTCCTCGGTAAAGAAGACCTCCAATCCCATCAGTCCATAGTCCGTCAGGACTTCGATGTGCCCGCTGGACAAGGGAAGAGACTGGGTGAAGAATCCTGCCCCTGCCACCGGATGGCTCAGAATCTTTGCGACCTTCTGCCGGGGCCCGAGAATATCCTTCCTCTCAGCG
>JBKOVX010000037.1:0-4151 GCA_046724115.1 Gemmatimonadota bacterium
CACACAATGTTCGTATCGGGAAATGATAAGAACGCAAAAGCGGAGGTGATCCAGATTCTGCACGAAGGTTTTGGCTGGAAGGATGTGGTCGACCTCGGGGACATCAGCGCGGCGCGAGCGCAGGAGATGTATTTGCCGCTGTGGCTCCGGCTGTACATGAAGTTCCAGACGCCCAACGTGAACGTGCACGCGGTGCGGTGAGAACCCTCCAACCCGAAACCCGAACGCGACACGCACTGGCCTTCATCGCGGTGACGCTGTTGCTGGACACGATCGGTTTCGGGTTGATCATGCCCGTTTATCCGAGACTTCTCGTCGAGCTCACGGGTCAGGGTCTGAGCCGCGCGGCGGTCTACGGTGGCTGGCTTGGGTTCGTATACGCGGCGATGCAATTCGTCTGCGCTCCGGTGCTCGGAAATCTCTCAGATCGTTACGGACGCAGGCGAGTCATCCTGGTCGCGGTTGGCGCGTTGGGGATCGATTACATCGTCATGGGTCTCGCGCCGACGCTCGCCTGGCTGTTCATCGGTCGTGCGATCTCTGGAGCGGCGGGCGCGTCTTTCACACCTGCCTACGCCTACGTCGCGGACATCAGTCCGCCCGAACGCCGGGCGCAGAATTTTGGAGTCGTCAGCGCGTCGTTTGGTACCGGCTTTATTGTCGGACCAGCGATCGGTGGGCTGCTCGGCAGTCTCGGACCACGAGCGCCTTTTTTTGTCGCCGCGGCACTGAGTCTCACCAACTTCTTTTATGGCTTGTTCGTGTTACCGGAGTCGCTCCCGCCTGAAAGACGACGCGCCTTCCAGTGGAAACGTGCCAATCCGCTCGGAACGCTGATCCAGATGAAGAAGCACCCGGTCGTACTCGGCCTTCTCTTCTCGCTGTTCCTTTGGGGGGTCGCGAATCAGGTGATGCCAACCACGTGGGCATTCTACACCAAGTTCAGATTCGGTTGGACGGAAGCGATCATCGGCGCGTCGCTCGCGGTTGCAGGCCTCGTGATGGTGACCAGCCAGGCGACGTTCATGCGCTTCGTTGTGCCAAAGCTGGGCGAGCGCAGGGCAGCGGTCATTGGAATCCTGGGCGGGATCGCAGCCTACACCGCCTTCGGCCTGGCGACCGCCGGCTGGATGATGTTCGCCGCGCTCAGTGGCTGGTTTTTCGGCGCGATCGTGATGCCGACGGTCAATGCGCTGGCGTCCCACCGCATTGCCCGCGACGCTCAGGGCGAGCTGCAGGGCGCAGCTGCCAGTCTATTCTCACTGAGCGCCATCCTGGGCCCACCGATCATGACGCATCTCTTCGCGCGGTTCAGTGCGCCTGACGCGCGCTTTCACGTGCCGGGTGCCGCATTTTTCGCCGCGGCGCTGCTTGCCGTTGGGAGCCTGATCGTTTTCTGGTTGTCGACTCGCGAGCCGGCCGCCGAGCCAAGTGCCGCGGCGGCATCGGGGCTCACAGCCGCCTGATCCAGATATTCCGGTAGCGCACAGGATTGCCATGATCCTGGAGCCGCAACGACTCCTGCGGCGAGTGCGCGATGTAGAGTGCGGCTCGGTCGTGATACGTCAGCCCGTAAATCTCGACATTGTTCTGGATCAGCACACCGTTGTGTAGCACGGTCACGCGCGCCCGGTCGACGACCTTCCCCTGTTCATCGAAGCGTGGCGCGTGGAAGATGATGTCGTACGCCTGCCATTCGCCCGGCTTCCGGGATGCATTCACCAACGGCGGGTATTGTTTGTAGACGGCGCCAGCCTGGCCGTGGTAGTAGGTGTCATTCTGGTACGAGTCGAGCACCTGCACCTCGTAGCGCTCCATCAGAAAGACGCCACTGTTGCCGCGTTCCTGACCTTCACCTTTCACTACTGCCGGCGTTGCCCACTCGATGTGCAGCTGCACGTCGCCGAACTTGTCAGCGGTGACCATGTCGCCCGCTCCCGGCATGACTTCCACGTAACCATCACGAACGACCCACTTCGCGGGGCCGCCACCGGCAGAGCGCCAGCGCGAAAGATCTCTGCCGTTGAACAGGACGATGGCATCGGAAGGTGGATCGGCGTTGGTCGCCCCCGGTGTCACCACCGGAGGCGCCGTCTTTGGCGGCGGGAATGGCGCCGCGTCTTGCGCCGTCGCCAAACTCGCAGCCCCGCCGAGCGCGACGAGCCAAAACGCGAATTGCCTTACCACTGGACTTGCGGCGAGCGGTAATAATTCCAGCCGAGGTAATTCCAGCGGGGCTCGTGGGTTCCCACGCGGGACCTGAAACTCTCCCAGCTGCGCGCCGCCTGCGGCGTCCACCCGACCTCAGCGACCGACGCCATTCGCGGCAGCGCCAAGTAGAACACCGCGCCGATGTTTCGCACCGTCTCGCTCCAGATCGGCGCTTCGACACCAAGTATGCTCTGTTCGGTAACTCCTTTCAGGTACGCCGCTGGATCCCAGTCATATGCGTCGCGCACCTCGACGTACGCCGCCCAGTTCAAGCCAAGCTCGGTGGCGGTCGTGTACTTCATGTCGAGATAGATCTTGTTCGCCGGCGACATTATCAGCTTGGCGCCCTGCGCGACCGCGGCGGTTGCCGAATCGCTCTTCCACTGCTGGGCGATGGTGGTCGGATTGAGTCTCGCCTTGGTGATTTCTTCCCAGCCGATCATCTTCTTGCCGTACTTGTTAACCGTTGCCTGGGCGCGTTCGACGAACCGCACGTACTGCTCGTGCGTCAACGTCTGGACTTCGTCGCCACCGATGTGGAAGTACGGCCCGGGAGTCAACCCGCTGAGCTCGCGAATGACGTCGTCGATGAACGAATAGGTCGCGTCCTTGTCGACGCAGAGACTGCTCCAGCCCACATCCGTCCCTGTGTAGAGGCCGGGCGGACGGCTGCCGCAGGCGAGCTCGGGATACGCCGTCACAGCGGAGTTGATGTGGCTCGGCATGTCGATCTCCGGCACCACCAGTATGTACCGCGCCGCCGCGTAGCGGATGATGTTGGCGTAATCCTGCTGCGTGAAGAATCCACCCGGTCCGCCACCAACCTGGGTCAGCGATCCGACCTCGGTGAGCCGCGGACGCGAATTGAGCTGGATGCGCCAGCCCTGATCGTCGGACAGGTGAAGGTGCAGCACATTCATCTTGTAGAGCGCGAGCAGGTCGATGTACTGCTCCACTTCACGTGGTGTGAAGAAGTGACGCGCCACATCGAGCATCGCGCCGCGCCACGCGAAGCGTGGCCAATCCGTGATCGTTTGGGCTGGAATCGGCCAGGTGTTGCGATCGACGCCCATCTCGGATTCGACCTGGGGCGGCAGCAACTGCCTGATGGTCTGAATGCCGTGAAACAAACCGGCGGGCCGATTCGCGACGAGACGGACGGAATCGGCGGTGACAGTCAGCTGGTATCCCTCGTCACCGACTGATGCCGGAGCGCCGGTCAACCGAAGAACTATTGCGCCTGGCGAAGAATTGCCTGCGGCAACGGCAAGCGGAAATCCTGTCGGTGGCCGAAGCTGCGCGCCGAGCATTTCTCCGATTGCGGCTGCTTCCGGATTTCCCGCGTCGACCACGATCGCCGACGTCCGAGCGAGGCTGAAAGGAGAGCCGGCAGTCAGCGCCATTGAAACGGGAGCAGGAACCAGCTCTGGGGCTCGCATAACCGGTTGCGGCGTGGGAACCGATGCCGGTCGACAGGCTGCGCTCGTCAATGCGACAGTCAGCACAACCACCCGCATTCGTCCCTGCAGGGATCCAATCACTTGCATCACGCCGGCCTCCCTCACGAAAGGTTTGCTCGGCGCTGTCGCCGAGTTTTACGCAGCTAGAACCGGAAGCGCACTACGCTGTTGCCGGGCGGACTCGATGAAACCGCCGCCGATCACCCGCTCGCCGTCATAGAGTACCACCGACTGTCCCGGAGTGATAGCGGAGATCGGCTCGTCGAGTGCGATCTCGAGCTCGTCACCGTCGAGACGAACGATCTCACCACGGGCCAGTGGAGCGCGGTGCCGCACCCGAACGCTGACGTGCGCGCCAAGACGCGGACGATCGGCGAGCCAATTTACTTCGCTCGCGATCAGACCGTTACCGAGCAGCTCTTCGCGGGTGCCGATAACGACGGCCCTTTGCGCCGGACGAATCGCGATCACGTACATGGG
>JBKOVX010000075.1:0-7269 GCA_046724115.1 Gemmatimonadota bacterium
GCGCGCGCGCCTCGGGTTCTAGGTCGGTTTACAGCCGATTCACCGTGTGGGCGCGATGGCGCCCGAGTGAATTTGAGCATCCGTTAGAAATCTCGCCGCGTAGCATGCGGCATGAGTTCGGTGGTCGAATCTCCGGCATCCGATTCGTGGCTGCTCCCGCTGCTGCGCGAGATTCTTCCCGAGAGTGCAATCGACCAGCTCGAATCGACCGCTGAAACCAGCTACTGGCGAGCTGCGGTCGACAGCGGCCTTGCGACGGACGACGCACTGCTCGAGCTGCTCTCGAGCCGGACGCATTTCCGAATCGCTATCGATCTCCTTGTCAGCTCCGAGGCGTGCGAAAGGGTATCAGAGAAATTGGCGCGGAGATTCGGAATCCTTCCGCTCTCGATCTCCGACTCGATTCTCGACATCGCGACTTCGAATCCCTACGATCTCGATTGCGAGAAGACGCTCGCCTTTGCCACCGGCCGCACCGTTCGGATGTCGCTCGCTCCGCCGGATCGGATCATGGAGCGGATCGAGGAGGTCTACGCTCCGGTCGATCGCGTGAAAAAACTCCTCAGCCAAGCCGGCAGCCCCTCGATCGATTCGGTGATCGAAAAGGTCGATGACAGCCACGCCGAGCTGGATCAGAGAGACGCCGAGCGTCCGGTCATCAAGCTCGTCGATCACATAGTCTCCGAGGGAATCGCCGCCGGCGCCAGCGACATCCATCTCGAGGCAGGTGAGACGGGCATCGCGGTGCGGTATCGGATCGACGGCATGCTCAAGGAAGTGATGGTGCTGCCGAAAGGGGTCGGTGTTCCGCTCGTCTCGCGGATCAAGATCATGTCGCAGATGGACATCGCCGATCGTTTGCGTCCGCAGGGCGGCAGGGCGCGCGTCTCGATCAACGGCGCGCGCGTCGACCTCCGCGTTTCCACTCTGCCCGCTTCGCACGGCGAGAAAGTCGTCATCAGAATTCTCGACTCCCGCGCGGCGCTTCGATCGGTCGAGTCGCTCGGTCTCGATC
Organism: Gemmatimonadota bacterium; assembly: GCA_046724115.1. Taxonomy (GTDB): domain Bacteria; phylum Gemmatimonadota; class Gemmatimonadetes; order Gemmatimonadales; family Gemmatimonadaceae; genus UBA4720. The sequence continues at coordinate 1,016 of JBKOVX010000075.1, forward strand.
CGGTCGATGGGCCGCGGATGCAGAAGCTGCTCGATGTTCGCGAAGGTCTGATTCTGGTCACTGGACCGACCGGCTCGGGCAAGACGACTACGCTCTACGCGGCCCTCCGGCTGCTTCTGCATCGCGGCGTCAACATCATCACCGTCGAGGATCCGGTCGAGTACCGCATTCCGGGAATCGTTCAGGTACAGATCCACGAGAAGGCGGGGCTCACGTTCGCCTCGGCGCTGCGGTCGGTCCTGCGCCAGGATCCCGACGTGGTCCTGATCGGCGAGATCCGCGACCGCGAGACGGCGGCAATTGCCATTCAGGCGTCGCTCACCGGCCACCTCGTTTTTGCGACACTGCACACCAACGACGCCTGCAGCTCGATCATTCGGCTCACCGACCTCGGCGTCGATCCGGGCAAACTCGCCGGTGCGCTCAAGGGCGTCGTCGCGCAAAGACTGATTCGGCGGCTGTGTCGCGGTTGCAAGCTCGTCGCCAACGCCGGCGTTCCGCGTCGCCTGATTGGCTCGGTTCCCGGCGACGCGATGATTTACATGCCGGTCGGCTGCATCGAGTGTTCGCTGATGGGCTACTCAGGCCGCGTCGCGGTGACAGAGGTTCTGGTGACAACGCCCGAGATCGAGCGCGCGATCGCTGAGAACGCGCCACCCGAGCGTCTGCTTGCCGCGGCTCGCGCCTCGGGGACGCGGTCGCTCTGGGCTTGTGGCTGCGCCCAGCTAATCGCCGGCAACACCAGCGCCGAGGAGCTGGTGCGTGTGATCGAGCCTGAAACATCCCGTGCTGCGGAGTCGGGCGCCTCGGCATACAATTCGCCGCGAGCGATCGTCTATGAAAAGCCTTCCGAGCAGGCCGTGACGAAAATACAACCGGGCGTCATCGAGATATTCGTGATCAAGCACAATGGCGGCGACTGGCGAGTGCTGGTCCTGCAGCGAGGCGTCGACTGCAAGCGTCCCCATTCATGGGAGACGGTTTACGGAAAGATCGATGCGCGTGAAAAGCCGGAGAAAGCGGCGCTCCGCGAGCTGCGCGAAGAGACCGGTCTCGAGGTCGAATCGCTCTACAATGTGACCGTCAGCAACTTCTATCTGCACCACAGTCACACGGTCCAGATGTGCATCACTTTCGCCGCCTTCGTTGCCGACGATGCCGAAGTCACGCTGAGCGACGAGCATAATCGGTTCGAGTGGCTCACAGTCGACGGCGCATGCGACCGATTCACCTGGCCGCGCGAAGCCCACGCCCTCCGCGATGCATATCATCTCCTCAGCGCCGGCAATGCCGGTCCTGTAGAAGATGTTTTAAGGATTGTTTAGCTCGCGGCCCCTGGCCGCTCCGCCCGCGGCTCCCAGCCGGTAGTCGTAAGTTGCAGTTGAGAGATCTACCTTGGCTTGACGGTAGTTAAAGCATCCTGCCCCGGCGGCGCATTCGGCTTCACCCTCACACTCTTCGCCGGAATCCCCACATACACGTGGTACGGCCGCACGTCCTTCGTCGCGACAGCCATCGCGCCGACCATCGCCTGCTCGCAAACGTGCACGCCCGCCAGCACCGTCGCATGGTAGGTGATGCGCACACCATCATCCAACCGAGTCAGCGCATCGGTGACGTCGCGCTGATCGACGATGCTGTGGGTGTGGCTATAGACGTTGGCGAAGTCGCTGATCGAGACGTTGTTGCCGAGCGAAATTCCGCCCCGATCGTCGAGCAGAACGTATCGGTGCACGACGACGTTGTCGCCGACTTCCATGTTGTAGCCAAATGAGAACTCGACGTGCTGGAACGCCTTGAAGTTCTCTCCGCAGCGCTTGAAGATGTACGGCGCCAGGAGTCGCCTGAACTGCACGCCCAGCTCGACGTTCTGTCCGCCCAGTGGTGTCCGATCGAACGAGTACCACAGCCACAGGAGAGGCTTCACCTTCTGAAACCGCTCGTCGTCGCACTCCGCATAGTACTCGGGTTCGAGCGTGACGTTGCGCGGGTCCAGTGACGAGAGCGCAAGACGAGTAGCCAGAGGCAGCCTGGCGTCTTCCACCGCTGTCTCCCAGTTCGCCGCGTACTCCGGATACGCGATCTCACACAGCGTGCGTCTGCAGAGAAGCGCGCGATCGCTTCCTGATTTCAGCTCGGCGGCAAGTTTCTCCAGCCACTGCTCCGCGATGCCGGCGACAGGCAGTGCGGGAAGCTTTCGCAACGGATAGATCGGCATGCTGGAAATTGGCCCTCGTTCGGCCGAAAAACCAGCTATTGGCTCGGGTGCGATGCGCGCGCTCGAACGAGCGCTCTTTCACGCTCGACACGGGTGAGGATCTGCTCCCAGCTGTCGTCGCGCACGTTCTGGAAAGTGACTGATAAGGGTTGATCCAGATCGATCGCCTCGTCGAACAGATAAATCGCGCTCTGTGTCTCCCGTTGCTTCAGCCGCTGCTCGCCAAATCCTGAGCTGAGCGGCAGAACTTCCAGCGCGCGAAAATCGCGTCCGCTGCTCGTGATCACCAGCTCCATCGGACTGAAGTGCACGTCGGGCTGCACGCCGTAGAACGAGACGTACCAGAGATCGGGGGATCGCCCGCCAGTGCGACGCGTCACCGCCGCGATCGCCTGCTTGTTGCTTTCCTGTAGCTCGCGCAGAGCGCGGTACGAATCCGGAGTCAATAACCTGATCAGATTCTCGTCGAGCGGAATTGCCCGCACGATCAGACCCGGCAGCTCCATTCTGATCGCGATCTCGTCCTGACGCAGCGTACCGTATCCGACGGGAACGCTCGCGCGCCCTGTCGTGTCTTCCGCAATTGGGGTGACCGTCTGCTGCGCAGCAGCGGATGGAGTACCGCCAGCGCACGCCGAGAGCAAGACGATCGTTGCGGCGCTGGCTACCAGCTCCGATGGCTTCATCAAGCGCTCTCTCCCGGGCTGGCGTCGACCAGATCGGTGATTGCCTCGAGCAGCTCGACGCGGCCTTGACCCGTCTGCGTACTGAACGGGATCACCTGCTCGTTCGACAACCCTAGAGTCTCCGCGAGCTCGGCTGATCTTTCGCGCGCGGCGGCCCTGCTAAGCTTGTCTGTCTTGGTCAGGGCGACGATCGTGGGTACCTCCATCTCCGCCAGGAAGTCGAGCATAGCGCGATCATCTTCGCTCGGCTCACGCCTGATGTCCAGCAGTAGAACTATACCCCGGAGTTGGGTGGTCCGCCTCAGATAACTTTCCATCAGCGGCTTCCACGCAGACTTCTGTTGCTTCGACACCCGCGCGTAGCCGTAACCGGGGAGGTCGACCAGCACGAAGCCGTTGTTGACGCGGAAGAAATTGATCTCGCGCGTTCGCCCCGGTGTGCGGCTGACGCGAGCGAAGGATTTGCGCCGCACGAGGCAGTTGAGAAGGGAAGACTTGCCCACGTTCGAGCGGCCGGCAAAAGCGACTTCAGGCAGGTTCGAGTCGGGCCGCCAGCCGTGCTTCTCCGCCATACCGCCGATGAACTCTACGTTCCGGATCACCAGCTTGTCCGCGGGTGCGCCCGGATCCTTCGACATCCTAGTGCGTTACTGAATCGTAGAGCGCTTCGCCTGAGGAAGTCGTTGCTGCAGGCTGTGGACGCAGCGCGAGCGCCAGCACTTCGTCCATGGTTTTGACCGGATGGAAGCGTACAGACGAGCGTACCTCCTCAGGAAGCTCCTCGACGTCCCTCGCGTTGCCGTATGGAATGATCACGTCGCTGACCTTGTTGCGATGCGCGGCGACCGACTTCTCCTTCAGCCCCCCGATCGGCAGCACTCGTCCGCGAAGCGTAATCTCACCCGTCATCGCCACGTCGCCACGCACCGGTACGCCGGTGAGGGCGCTGATAACGGCGGTCGCGATCGCGATTCCCGCCGACGGGCCGTCCTTCGGCGTCGCCCCGGCGGGCATGTGAATGTGAATGTCCTTCGTCCGGTAGAATTCCGACTCGATTCCGAGAGCACGCGCTCGAGCACGAGCGTATGACAACGCCGCGCTAGCCGATTCCTTCATCACGTCGCCGAGGGTGCCGGTGAGCTGCACCTTGCCACGTCCCTTGACGACGCTCACCTCTATCTCGAGCACCTCGCCGCCCGCCGATGTGTAGGCGAGACCGGAAGCCACGCCGACTTTGTCGTCGAGCGAAGTGTCGTCGGGATCGAACGGCGGCGTCCCGAGAAGCTCCTTGAGGTCGGCGATGGTGACCGTCGGCCTTTGCACCGGATTCACAGCGACTTCGGCGCGCCGGCGCGCGAGCTTGCGCGCGACTCGCGCGATGCGGCGCTCCAGCTCCCGTACGCCCGCCTCTCGCGTGTAGCCTCGCATGATCGCCATCATGACGTCGGGCTCCACCGTCACGTCTTCCTTTCGAAGCCCGTTTGCCTCGATTTGCCTCGGCAAGAGATACTGACGGGCGATCGCGAGCTTCTCGTGATCGAGATATCCGGCGATGCGAAGGATCTCCATCCTGTCGCGCAGCGGCTCCGGAATTCCGGCAAGTGAGTTCGCGGTGGTGATGAACAGAACCTGCGACAGGTCGTAGTCGACTTCGAGGTAGTTGTCGTTGAAGGTCGTGTTCTGCTCCGGATCGAGAACCTCGAGCAGCGCCGCTGCCGGATCTCCACGGAAATCCTGACCGAGCTTGTCGACTTCGTCGAGCAGGATCACCGGATTGATGACTTCGGCGCGGCGCATCGCCTGAATGATTCGACCGGGCATCGAACCGATGTAGGTGCGACGATGTCCGCGAATCTCCGCTTCGTCGCGCACGCCACCGAGCGCCATTCGCACGAACTTGCGACCGAGCGCGCGCGCGACCGATCGACCAAGCGACGTCTTCCCGACGCCGGGCGGGCCGACGAGACACAGGATTTGTCCGTTGAGTCTGCCGACCAGCGACATCACCGCGATGAAGTCGAGGATTCTGTCCTTGACCTCGTCGAGTCCGTAGTGGTCCGCGTCGAGAATGGCGCGGGCGCGCGCGACGTCGAGCACTTCGTCGGTGCGCTCCGTCCACGGAATCGCCACGATCCAATCTATGAAATTACGGGCCACCGTAAATTCCGGGGACATCGGTGGCATCCGCCGCAGCTTTCTCAGCTCGCGGAGCGTCCGTTGTTCTACGATTGAGGGCAGCTGCTTCTTCTTGATCTGCGCCTCGAGCTCGGAGAAATCATCACCGTCATCCTCGCCAAGCTCCTTGTGGATGACGCGAAGCTGCTCCTGCAGGTAGAACTCGCGCTGGTTCTGGAACATCGCGCCGCGCACATCATCGTCGATCTTGCGCTCGAGACGCAGCAGCTCGATCTCGCCCGACAACAGCTCGGCGAGCATCTCGAGCAGACTGCGCAGCGTATCCGCCTCGAGTAGCGATTGGCGCAGCTCGAAGCGCACCGCCACGTGGGCGGCAACTCCGAAGGCCTGGCGCTCCGCCGAGTCGGTGCTCTGAATGATCGTGACGATCTCGGCGGGGATGCGCCGATGCAGACTCACGTACTCTTCGAACGAATTGAGGACCCGGCGACTCAGCGCCTCGGTTTCCGCCGCATCCTCAGGTGCCGGACCGGTGAACGGGAGCGGAGACACCGCGGCGCGCAGAACGCTGCCGCCGTGGATGTAGCGGGTGACTCGGGCGCGGGCGACTCCCTCGACCAGCACTCGCGTCGTCCCAGTCGGAAGTCTCGAAACCTGAACGACCCGACCAATGACGCCGGCGCGGTGAAGATCCGCCGCCGCCGGCTCCTGCTTCTCACCGTCCCGCTGGGCGACGAGCAGAATGATCTTGTCTTCGGCGAGAGCGGCCTCGATGGCCGCTAGCGATGCCGGCCGCCCAACGAGGAGGGGGATGACTACATAGGGGAAAATGACGACGTCCCGAAGCGGCAGGACCGGGACTCGGTCAGACGTCAGGATAGCCTCATTGTCCCTTTGAAAGGTTTGTGGCAAGGATGCTCTGTTTTGGGTTCGGGCGAAACGCGGGCAAAGAGGAAATTAGCGGTAACCTTGAGAGCCCACTTCCCTCGTCCCCCGTCCCTCGTCCCGCTTTACGCTTCTTTCTTCCGCCTCATTGGCGAGATCTCGAGGAGCGGCTGCGTCCCATTCGTGATGCAGGACTCCGTCACCTTGACCTCGACGACGTCCTCTCTGCCCGGAAGATCGAACATCACTTCCATCAGGACCTCCTCGAGGATCGCGCGCAGGCCACGCGCGCCCGTACCGCGCTTGAGCGCCTTGGTGGCGATGGCGAC
>JBKOVX010000084.1:0-6435 GCA_046724115.1 Gemmatimonadota bacterium
ATCTGGAACCTGCCGCAACCGCCCGGCCTGCCACGTGCCCAGTACGTCGAGACCCTGGAGCGCGGCATCGACGCTGCTTCCAGGGGATTCGTGCCCGATCTGATTCTCATCTCTGCAGGGTTCGACTCGCTTGCCGGCGATCCTCTGGGCGGGTTCACCCTCGAAGTCGACGATTTTGAGACGCTAACCCGATCCCTGGTAGCTCGCGCCGAGGCCTGGTGCGGCGGCCGGATCGTCAGCGCATTGGAAGGGGGATACGCGCCGGATCGGGTGGGTCAGGCGGCGGTCCGCCATCTGGGCGCCCTCGCCCCATAGACGCTAACTTGCACGCTGATGACTGCAGCACTTCGACTGCTCCAGGATGTCCCGCCCACCCCGGAACCTCGTCTCTGGAGCTGCTATGCCGACTCCACCGGCGCGAAGCAGAACCTCTCGCGCGACGAGATCGCACGCGACCTGGCCTCCGGGGTCGGGACGCTATGGGTTGACATCGATACCCGCGATGACGGTCAGGTCGCTCTCCTCAAGGACATATTTGGATTTCATCCGCTGGCCATCGAAGAAGCCACCAATCCGCAGGCGCGGGTCAAGCTGGAGGAGTTTGACGCGTACCTGCTCCTGATCGTGCGAACGGTGGCATTCTGTGAGACAACCGAAGATCCGTACGATCTGGAGACGGTCAACATCAGCCTCTTTCTGGGCAAGAACTACCTTGTGACTGTGCACGGAGGTTATACAAACCCGGTTGCGACGACCGCTGAGCTGCTGCAGCGAAAGCCCGAAATCCTCGCCCACGGTCCAGCGAAGCTGATGCACGTCATCGTCGACCAGTCCGTTGATGCCTATTTCCCGATCATCGACAAGCTGGACGAGTTCATGGACAGCCTGGAGGAGAAGATCTTCTCCCGGTTCGACGAGAACGCCTTGCGAGAGGTTTTCGCGGTCAAGCGCCTTGTCCTCACCTTGAGGCGTCAGTTAGCCCCCGAGCGGGACGCTCTCAGCACGCTCACCAACCGTCCCAGCACCCTCCTCACCCCGGAGAACCAGATCTACTTCCGGGACATCTACGACCATGTCCTCCGCATCTACGACTCGCTCGACACCTACCGGGACCTCCTCAGCAGCACCCTGGACAGCTATCTAACCCAGGTGTCCAATCGTCTAGGTATGGCGACGAAGGCTCTCAGCGTCGTCGCGACTGTCACGCTTCCGTTCGTCGTGGTGAGCGGAATGTGGGGCATGAACTTCGAGCGTATTCCGCTTCACAGTCATCCGCACGGTTTCATGATCCTGGTCGTGGCGCAGCTTGCGCTCGGCCTGACAATCCTCGCTGGTCTCAAATGGCGCAAGCTTCTATAAACTCATTGCGATTGTACGGCGTCGCCGCCGTCGAGTCTGGCCAGCTAGCTTCGCTCGCCGAAGGGACGTTCCTGGTCCACTATCGCGCGTTGGCGGCGATAGTCGAGCTTGCGCTCTATACGTCGAAGCCGCTCGACGACGAGGAGATGGCCAAATACCTGCTCGTCCTCGAAGACGCCTTCGCGCATTCCGCCGTCCTGCCCGCGCCGCCGGGAACCGTGTTCCAGTCGCATTCCACGCTCATGCGCTGGCTGGAGCTGCACTACTTCACGCTCACTGAGGCGCTCGCCACCGTCGAAGGACACGCTGCCGCCCGGGTGAGCATTACCGCGAACGGCAAGCGCGACGAGAGCGGTGGTCGAAGCTTCGCTGCCATGGCTGCCGAGAGTTTGAGACAGTTGAGAGGCCAGGCTTCAGCGACGGTCACCCTGCCGAAAGTCGATGGCGACGATGAAGACGGCGTCGTCGCCCGCGCGTCGTTCCTTGTCGACAACCAGCGTTGGCAGCTTTTCAAGGACACCGTGTCGAAGGAGGCCAAGCGACAGAGCGCTCTCGATTTTAGCGTGACTGGTCCGTGGCCACCCTATGATTTCGTCCGCATGCAGTTCGGAGGCTGAAGATGTTCTGTACTGATTGCGGCAGCTGGAATCGAGGCGAGGCAGCGCGATGTGTTCGCTGCGGCATACGCATGCCGGAGAGCTCGGATCGCAGGCAGTCACCACCGGACCCGTCCGTCACGGCACTGCGCCAGGTGACTGGCGGTCGCTACACGATCATGCACCGCGTCGGCGAGGGCGGCATGGCGAGCGTTTACTACGCCTTGAACGTGGCACTCGACTCTCCCGTGGTGATCAAGGTTCTGCACCCGCACCTGGCGCGTGAGCACGAGATGCGCGAGCGGTTCAAGCGGGAAGCGGAATCGGCCGCGCAGCTGATGCACCCCCACATCTGCAAGATCATCGACTTCGGGATGATCGACGATCACGTCTTCCTCGTGATGCCCTACATGGCGCGCGGCACTCTCAGCGATCGCATCGGGGGTCACCGCTCACTCCCGCCGGAGACCACTGCTGCCGTCGCCGCCCAGGTCGCCACCGGCCTCGACTACGCGCACCGTCGCGGTCTTGTCCACCGCGACATCAAGCCGGACAACATTCTCTTCGACGAAGACGAGAATGCCCTGGTGACCGATTTCGGCATCGCCACCGGGCATTTCCGCAGCCGCATGACGGGCAGCGGCAACGTCATGGGCACGCCGCACTACATGTCGCCGGAGCAGGCGCGCGGAAAGCTTCTCGACGGCCGGAGCGACATCTACGGCCTCGGCGTCGTAATGTACGAGACGCTGCTTGGATTCCCGCCCTTCGATGGCGCCGATAGCTATTCGATCAGCTACAAGCACGTCACCGAGACCGCGGTGGCGCCGGATGTCGTCGATTCGCGAATCCCGCAGCAGATGTCCGCCATCGTCATGCGCTGCCTGGAGAAGAACCCCTCGCATCGGTTCGAGCGTGGCAACGACCTCGCCGACGCGCTGATTAACTTTCTATCGACAGCGGCGGCGCACCACGAGTTCCGTATGGCTCGCACGGCGCGCTCGATCCCCACGCAAGCGGTGGCTGCGGGATGAGGCTTCGCGCGCTGTTCAAAGCCTGACCCGAATTTCGAGCGATGAAGCTTTCGCACCAGACAATCGAGCTCAACCCGACGCACCCGTTCGTGATCGCGCGCGGTGGGTACGCGCACCATCGCAACGTCATCGTGCGCCTGATAGATGATGACGGCATCGAAGGCTTCGGCGAAGCCGCGCCAAACCGGTATTACGGTGAATCGGTCTCTTCCGTCATCGCCGCGCTCGGCCAGTTCAAGCCGATCATCGAGCGCGCAGATCCGTTCTCGATCGAAGCGACCGAGGCGCACCTGAATCGTGTCCTGCGCGGCAACGCCTCGGCGAAAAGCGCCATCAGCGCGGCGCTTCATGACCTCGTCGGGAAGAAGCTCGGGCTTCCCGTCTACCGCATGTGGGGATTGGACGCGTCACCAACTCCGCAATCCAGCTTTACGATCGCCATCGCCGAGAACGACGAGCTGGAGCGTCGCGTTGCCGAGGCGCGCGAGTATCCGATTCTGAAGATCAAGCTCGGCACCGACCGCGATACCGAGATCGTGCGTATCGTCCGCAACGCAGCTCCTCAGAAGCGACTTCGCGTCGATGCCAATGCTGCCTGGACCGCCAAGCACGCCGTGCGCATGAGCGACTATCTGCACGACAATGGAGTCGAGATGCTCGAGCAGCCTGTCCCGGCCAACGACATCGAAGGCCTGCGTTTCGTGCGCAATCGGTCCCGGCTGCCGGTTTTCGCTGACGAGTCGTGCCTGGTCGCCAGCGATGTTGCGAAGCTGGCCGGAGCCGTCGATGGCATCAACATCAAACTCGCGAAGTGTGGCAGTTTGCGCGAAGCGCTGCGGATGGTTCACACCGCCCGCGCGCTCGACATGCAGGTCATGGCCGGGTGCATGATCGAGAGCTCGCTCGGAATTTCCGCGATCGCCCAGGTCGCGCCGCTGCTCGATTCCGCGGACTTCGATGGCGCCGCGTTGCTGTCGAGTGATCCCTTCCGCGGTGTGACGATCGCCGGTGGTACGATTCGATTGACTGATGCGCCCGGACTCGGTGCTTCGCCCGCGCCAAGTGTCGATCTATCCGCGGCCTTCCAAAGTGCGTGAGAGCGCGACGCGGTTCGTTCAGGTCGCCCTCCCGCTCCCCCTCTTCCAGACGTTCACATACGCAGTTGAAGACGGGCTGGCGAATCCGATAAGAGTCGGATCGCGCGTCGTCGTCCCGCTACGCAACGAGAGGGAAGTCGGAATCTGCGTGGGCTTGAGCGATATCAGTCCCCTGAAGAAGAAGCCAAAAGCTGTACTCGAGTCTCCCGACGCGCAGCCTGCAATCGGCAGCGATCTCCTCGAGCTATGCCGCTGGATGGCGGACTACTACATCGTCCCGCTTGGCGTCGTCCTGCGCACGGTGTTGCCGGCAGCTTTGACCGGAGCCGCCAGTCCCACGCCCAATCGCAAAACGCGGCGAGTGGTGAGACTTGGCGCCGAGATCCCATCGCTTCTCGAGCGAGACAAAACGTTCGGGCGGTCGAAACAACAGCGAGCCGTGTTCGAGATGATCGAGTCGCTCGGAGGCAAGACCTCGGTCGAGCACCTGAAGGAGCAGCTCGATTTCTCGCCGGCCGTGCTCAAATCCCTCGAGAAACGTGGCCTGATCGTGATCGAGGAAGAGGATGTCGAGCGCGATCCGTTTTTGCAGCGCGGAGGAATCTCGACGACGCGGCTGGTCCCTACCGCGGCGCAGCAGCACGCGGTCGACGAGATGGCGAACGCGGAGAAGGGAAGCGTCTTCCTGCTCCACGGAATTACGGGCAGCGGCAAGACGCTGGTCTACATCGAGCTGCTGCGTCGGATCGTCGACGAGCGGGGCCAGACAGCAATCGTGTTGGTTCCCGAAATCGCCCTCACGCCGCAAACCGTCGATCGTTTCCGCGCAGCGTTCGGTGACCGGATCGCCGTTCTGCACTCGGCGCTGAGCGAAGGCGAGCGCTACGATGCGTGGCTCGCCCTCAAGCGTGGCGACAAACGCATCGTCGTCGGGGCGCGATCCGCGGTCTTCGCACCGCTGGAGAATCTTGGCGCGATCATCGTCGATGAAGAACACGAGTCCAGCTACAAGCAGGGCGAGACGCCGCGCTACCACGCGCGCGAGGTCGCGATCGTAAGGGCCAAGGCACAGGGAGCGATCACCGTACTCGGCAGCGCTACGCCCTCGCTCGAGAGCTGGTCCAACGCAGAATCGGGGAAGTACAGGCTGTTGGCGCTGCCGGACCGCGTTGGCGGCGGGAAACTGCCGAGCGTGGAGATCATCGATCTGCGCCGAACGGCGGTCGACTACACCGCGATGGCGCAGGGCGGAGTGGACTATGGCGCAGTCATTCGCGAGCCGCTGCACCGGGCGATCGTCGAAACTATGAATCGGGGAGAACAGACCATTCTTCTTCTCAATCGGCGTGGATACTCGTCGTTCATGCAGTGCATCGATTGTGGCGCGGTGGCGACGTGCCCGCACTGCAGCATCACGCTGACGTTACATCGCAATCCCGAGCGGCTCGTCTGCCACTACTGCCTGCACAAGGAGGAGCCGCGCCCCGATTGTGCGCGGTGCGGCGGTCGCAATCTCAAGCAGCGCGGGCTCGGTACCCAGCAGGTCGAGCGGCTTCTCATCGAGAGGTTTCCGTCGGCGCGAATCGCGCGAATGGACATCGATACCACGAGCGGGAAGTGGTCCCATACCCGTATCCTCGATCGTGTTGCTGCCGGCGAAGTCGACATCCTTCTCGGAACGCAGATGATCGCCAAGGGTCTCGACTTTCCCAACGTTACGCTCGTCGGAGTCGTCGACGCAGACACGGGAATCAACCTGCCCGATTTCAGGGCGTCCGAGCGCTGCTTCCAACTATTGAGCCAGGTCTCCGGCAGGGCGGGGCGTGGCTCGAAAGGAGGGCGCGTCTTGATTCAAACGCGATTGCCCGCTCATCACGCCGTCCGTTACGCTGTCGCTCACGACTATGTCTCGTTCGTGCACGAGGAGATGCAGGGCAGAGTGGATCCGCCGTACCCACCGAACGTGCGTCTCGCCAACATTGTCTTCAGCGGATTGGTCGAGGACTCCACCGCAAAGCTGGCGATCCACGCGGGCGAATGGCTGCGCGAGCTTATCACGACACGCGCGGGCGACGAAATAACCGTCGTCGGGCCCGCACCATGCCCGATCGAGCGGATCAAGAGTCGTTGGCGGTGGCACATCCTCCTGAAATCCGACCAGCCCGGCGAACTCACTCGAGTCAGCCGTTATTTCATGGAGAGATTTGAAATTCCCTCTACCGCTCAATTGCGGGTAACGCTGGATCGAGATCCGGTTGCGCTCCTCTAGACTGCCAGTGACCGAGGACTGCGGACTATGCGGATTGAGGGGTACGGACCAACTGATCATTCCGCACTGCGGACTAATTG
>JBKOVX010000401.1:0-4821 GCA_046724115.1 Gemmatimonadota bacterium
GCGAGCGTGTCAAAGGTGCTGCGGACGAGTGAGACCCGGTCCGTCGCCATCGTCAAGGCGCGACGCAGCTCGCGGTTTCCGAGAACCGGGTGAGGACGATCGTGATTGGCGGGATCGCGGAGGTTGAATTGCAGGAACTGATACGACAAGGCGCGGTAGGGCCTCGTCTTCAGCTCCGGGTGCTTGGCGACTTCGGGGAGATTCTCCAAACGCAGCTGCTCGAAGAAGTCGGTTTCTCCGCTGAGGAACCGCGTCACGGCCGTAGTGAAGTCCGGCGCGATGCTCCAGATGAGACGAGTGATGTTCGGTCGTCCGCGGTAGTTTGCGGTGTCGGCGGTGAGCTCGACCGCCGCGCGCGGAATCCAGCGGACGAACCGGTATTGCCCTGACCCGATGGGGTGCTTTCCAGCTTCCGACGCGCGCCAGCCGGATGGAGCGATGTCCTTCCAGACATGCTCCGGTATGATCGGGTTTTGATAAACTGCATCGTAGAATTGCTCTGGCGACCGCGCGTGAAACCAGAAAATGGCTGTCGCGGAATCCGGAGTGCTTACGGAGTCGATGTTGGTGATCACCGAAGCCGTCGGCGATCCCAGTGTCGGATCCTTCGTGCTGGCGATGGTGAATCGCACGTCGTTCGAGCTGACGCGCTGGCCGTCGTGCCATTTCGCGTTCGGATTGATGTGAAAGGCGATGCTCAGCGAGTCCTTCGCCCACGTCCAGCGATCGGCCAGTCTTGGAGTGAATCCATGATCGCCGACGACGTTCAGCGAATCGCCGATGTCGGCGAGGCGATCGTAGAGCATGTCGACGATCTCGGCGGCCGTCGTTGTCTGAAGCAGCGAGGGAACCAGAGCATCGGGATCACCGCCGCTGGCGATCGCGAGTGTGCCTCCCGCGCTTCCACCGGACGATTCTCTTCCGACACAACCGCAGAGCAGAGCCGCGCAAAGGATCCCCGTGTACCTCATCGCCGCCATGTCCAGTCCTCGTTTAGATAGTGCGGAACGAGCTTCAGCGCTTCACTTCGGACATCATCTTCAGCCATCTCCATCGCCTCATGATCCTCGAGCGAGCGCACCGCATCGAACATCGCGTCCGCTACTTCTTCCGGATCGGGAGCACGACCGAGCAACGCGTGGAGGGTGGCCGGCTGCGGAATCGATCCGTTCGTGGCGCGCAGGGACGAGGACAAATCCGGAAGAGACGACTGATCATCATCGACGAGGATAGAGCCGTGTTGCAACAGGGCTCCATTCTCGCGCCACTGGGCGCTACCAATGAGTTTTGCGCCGCCAGCAACCAGCTCTCCTTCACCCGGTACCTCAAAGCAGGGACGCACGCTCGGCACCTCGGCGCGCTCCGCACGCCCGGCGGCTTCCACACTGACTCCGAGCCGGCGCAGTCCCATCTGCAGGATCCGATTGATGCGGTCGTATGTCTCGCGCAACGAGGCAGAACCAATGGGTGCGGTGACGCTGTAGGTGATTTCGCGGTTGTGGAGAATTGCGCGGCCACCCGTTGGGCGACGCACGATGTCGATTTCCGCTTCCCGAATCCTGTTCAGGTCGTAGAGTCCGACGGCGGGCTGATTGCGGCCGAGCGAGAGCGTCGGACGACGCCACGAATAAACGCTGAAGACCGTTTCGCCACTGCGTGCCGCGCGTGCCTGCAGCGCACTGTCGCGCGCCATGTTTTCAGCGCCGGTGCGCGGTGCGACGAGGAGCAGACGCCAGCGGCTCAAACTTCGCCGGGGGTGCATAGGGTGTTAAATTGAAACTCCTATGAGCACCACAATCAAGCACGTTGAAGCCGCGATTCCCGCCGCTGAATCATTCGTTCCAAGACACGTAGGACCCGACGAGAAAGACGTCGCCGAGATGCTGAAGACGCTCGGCTTTTCGTCGCTCGATGAGCTGATAGACGCGACCATCCCGCGGAAGATCCGCTGGCGCGAAGGTCTGAATCTGCCAAAGGGACTGACCGAGCTCGAGGTTCTGACGTACTTCCGCGCGCTGGCGGCGAAGAATCAGGTTTTCCGATCTTTCATCGGCATGGGTTACTCGGACTGCGTGACGCCGCCGGTGATCCAGCGAAACATCCTCGAAAACCCGGGCTGGTACACCGCCTACACACCGTACCAGGCCGAGATTGCCCAGGGGCGATTGGAGGCGCTGCTCAACTTCCAGACGACGGTGATCGATCTCACCGGCCTGGAGATCGCCAACGCCTCATTGCTCGACGAAGCAACCGCGGCGGCCGAAGCAATGACGATGAGCTACGCGCTCAAGGGAAAACCCGGAAAGGAAGTCTTTCTGGTGGCGTCGGAGTGCCATCCTCAGACGATCGACGTGGTAAAGACGCGCGCCGGCGTGCGCGGCATCGAAGTGAAAGTCGCGAGCTATGCCGATTTCCGGATCGGACCAGAAGTGTTCGGCGTGCTGCTGCAGTATCCCGCAACCGATGGCGCGGTGATCGATTATACGAAGACCGTCGAGCAGGTCCACGCAGCCGACGCACTGGTGACTGTCGCGGCGGACATCCTTAGCCTCGTACTTTTGACACCGCCGGGTGAATGGGGGGCGGACATCGTCGTCGGCAACACCCAGCGCTTCGGCGTCCCACTCGGCTACGGCGGTCCGCACGCGGCGTACTTCGCGACGCGGGATGATTTCAAGCGACACATCCCGGGTCGAATCATCGGGGTGTCGCGCGACGCTGACGGAAAGCCGGCGCTGCGCATGGCTCTCCAGACGCGCGAGCAGCACATCCGGCGCGAGAAGGCGACGAGCAACGTCTGCACCGCACAGGTGCTGCTGGCGGTGGTGGCCAGCATGTACGCGGTCTATCACGGGCCCCAGGGCCTGACCCGCATCGCGCGTCGCGTCCACGGTTACGCCGCCGCGCTCAGCGAAGGTCTGCGGCGACTCGGCTTCACCATCGTCCACGACGATTTCTTCGACACCATTCGCGTCGGCGTGGGCAAGCGCAACAGCCAGAAGATCGTCGACGAGGCCCAGAGCCGGCGGATCAACGTCCGCTTCATGGACGACCGCACGATCGTGATTGCGCTCGACGAGACGGTCAATAACGCCGACATCGAGAACCTGCTGGCTGCGTTCAATGGCGGAAAGGATCCGGATTTCGGTGTCGATGACCTGGCAATCGGCGCGGATACCAGGTACGACGAACGGTTCAATCGCTCGACGCCGTTTCTCACGCACCCCGTTTTCAACAAGCACCACGCGGAAACGGAAATGCTCCGCTACATGAACAAGCTGGTGTCGCGCGACCTGTCGCTCGTTCACTCGATGATCCCGCTCGGCTCGTGCACGATGAAGCTGAACGCGACGGCGGAAATGATGCCCATCACCTGGCCGGGCTTTGCCAAGATCCACCCGTTCGCGCCGCTCGATCAGACCGACGGGTATCGCCAGCTGTTCGACGAGCTGGAGAGTGCGCTGGCGGAGATTACGGGGTTTGCCGCCATCTCGCTGCAGCCCAACGCCGGATCGCAGGGCGAGTTTGCCGGCCTGCTGGTGATCGATGCGTATCACACCTCACGCAACGAATCACACCGCAACGTCTGCCTCATTCCCCAATCAGCGCACGGGACGAACCCGGCGAGCGCGGTGATGGCGGGGATGCGCGTCGTCGTGATAAAGACCGATGATCGTGGCAACATCGACGTCGCCGATCTGAAAGCAAAAGCGGAGGAGCACGCGCTGCACCTCGCAGCGCTGATGGTGACTTATCCGTCGACGCATGGCGTGTTCGAGGAGTCGATCGTCGAGATCTGCGACATCGTCCACAAATACGGCGGACAGGTCTACATGGATGGCGCCAACATGAACGCGATGGTCGGCTTGTGCCGGCCGGCGGACATCGGCGCCGACGTCTGTCACCTCAATCTCCACAAGACCTTCTGCATTCCGCACGGCGGCGGCGGCCCGGGAATGGGACCGATCGGGGTGGCGAAGCATCTGGTGCCATTCCTTCCCGGACATCCTGTAGTAAGACTGGACGGGAGAAACGAAGTCGGAGCGGTGTCTGCGGCGCCGTGGGGAAGCGCCAGCATCCTGCCCATCTCGCACGCCTACATCAAGCTGATGGGCGGCGACGGACTGGAGTACGCGACGAAAATCGCGATCCTCAACGCGAATTACATCGCCAAACGTCTCGAGCCGCACTTTCCGGTGCTTTACAAGGGCGCGCACGGAACCGTCGCGCACGAGTGCATTGTCGACACGCGAGTGGTGAAGCAGGCGACCGGCGTCGATGTCGAGGACATCGCCAAGCGTTTGATGGACTACGGCTTCCACGCTCCGACGGTCTCGTTCCCGGTGGCGGGAACTCTGATGATCGAGCCGACGGAGAGCGAGCCGAAGGAAGAGCTCGATCGATTCTGCGAGGCGATGATCTTGATTCGCAAGGAAATCGGGGAAATCGAGAGCGGAACGGCTGATCGACAGGACAACGTCCTCAAGAACGCACCGCATCCGGTTGGCCGCGTGACGTCGACGAATTGGACGCACCCGTATACGCGAGAGCGCGCTGCGTTTCCCGCGCCGTGGACGCAGGACTTCAAGTTCTGGCCGGCGGTAGCGCGAGTGGAGAGCGCGTACGGGGACAGGAATCACATTTGTTCGTGTCCGCCGACCGATTCCTACGCTGAAGTGGAAGCGGAGGCGACATCCTGATCAAAGCGGCCCGGAGATCCTGGCACGATCCCGCTTTGGTTTTGTGGATGTCATTGCGCGGCCAGATCTAAGGGCCGCCTTGGCCCTCGAAGTACTGCTTTGCCTTGGCCCAGGCTTGGGC
>JBKOVX010000309.1:0-4542 GCA_046724115.1 Gemmatimonadota bacterium
GATTTACACCATGAAGCTGCGGATGTCCCTGTTGTGTTGGGCTCTCTCTGCGGGCGCGTTGGCAATTGCGGGCGCTCTGTCCGCGCAGGATACGACAGAGCGAAACCCGCACGCCGTTCAACCGGAGCGACCGACGGTCGCTACGCACGCGGGCACAGTCGCCCGCGGCTGGGTGGAGCTGGAGGACGGCGCCGAGTGGGATAAGCTCGAGGACGGTTCACACGTGTTCGTCTCGCCGACGAATCTCAAAATCGGACTGGCGCCACGTGCGCAGGCAAATGTCCTCTTCAATCTCATTCGCACCGGTGGCCCAACCGGATCGCTCGAGGTTGGCGATCTAACCCTCGGCGTCAAATATCGGATCGTCGATGGCGATCGAATACTCGGCGATTTCGCCATCCTGCCTGCGGTGAAGCTGCCGACGGGAACGCCCGGTGCTACTACCGGCACTACGGATTTTTCGCTGCTGCTGATTTCGAGTCGGGAAGTCGGGCCCGTTGCCGTCGATCTCAACGTCGGGCAGACGCGGAGAACGGGAAATGGAAGGGACGCCCCGAAAACGTCGGGTATCTGGACCGCTTCGTTTGGCTTCCCCGTGAGCGGACCGCTAGGCGGCGTCCTCGAATTTTTCGGGTATCAGCGCACTACAGGACCGGTCGGCACTGACGCAACCGTGGCGATGCTGGCTGGGCCGACCTTTCTCGCGCGTGAATGGCTCTCGATCGACGCCGGCGTGATCGTTCCGATGACCGGCCCCCAGGCCCGCGCCTTTTACACCGGCTTCGTCTGGAACTTCGGCTGTTTCGCGGCGAAGCGGGTGTGTGCGCGGACAGACACGCGTTAAGGCGGGAGGCGGGAGGCGGGAAGCTAGCTACTTGCCAAGCACCTGGCCGTACGCTTCCACGGTCTCGGGCACCGGCTTCATGTAATACTCGTCGATCGCCGCTCTCACCATCATGTCCGAGATCTGTTTCGCCTGATCGCGGTCGGCTCCCGAATCGGTATCTGCGGCGAAAGTGATCATCGGCAATCCGCACACCTGCTTGACCGTGACAATGACCTTTTCCGGAGGCTGGCCCCCGCGCGTGAGGTCGCGCACGAGTGTGCGGACTGCCGACAGCAGCTCATCGCGTGAGCCTGTTCCTTCAGTGGCGCGTTCGAACGCGCTGCGCACGTCGTCTTCGAGTCGTTTGGTCATGGCACAGGCTGGTTGAAACCTTAGGGGGATGACGACCTCCCGTTACCACCTTACCCGTTGGGTTGTTCCATCAGCCGAGTTCCTGACTTTGTCAGCTGAGAAAGCGTGCGTGCCGGAGAAAAATCACTCGACGGCTAACGCTGCCCTGCGGTGGTGCTGCATCCGAGTCCTACGAGCACACGCGACAATCAATCTTCCCAACCGCTTCACGGTGCTATGGTAAAGAGTGGAATCCCGTCGTTGACGACGCGGCACTCGTAGGAACTCGGACCAGCCTCCCCTCGCCAAACAGTGTAGCAGCAGTGCGCGACGCTGCGTAGAGCCCGCGGCGATCTTAGCGGTTTCTTAACGTCGGCCCGCGGAATCGTCTCTCTAGGTTTCAAACGTACGATCGGCTTTCGCGAGCGATGGTCGACGCAAAACATCATCGTCGCGTAAGGACGCCGTGACTCGATTCCGCCTCGCACTCGCATGCATCTCGTTGGTCCCTTCCGCGATCGCCGGCGCGCAAAACGCTCCTCACTGTTCGCTGTCAGAGCGGCAAGCGGCGTTCGCCCGACCGGCAGTCGCCGGCGCGTTGGTAGCCGGCAACATCGAGCTATGGAGCTACTTCAAGCGGGCGTGGTGGTCCGGGGAAAAGGCTCCGCACTTCTTCTTCCACTCGGACTGGGACGAGGACTTCCGCGACCAGGACAAGTTCGGGCACCTGCTCGGCGGTTATCAGCTCAGTCGCGTCGGATACGAGACTCTGCGCGCGGCGTGCGTCTCACCGAAAAAAGCGCTGATAACCGGCGTCGCGTACGCGGCGTTTTTCCAGCTGCAGATAGAGATCTTCGACGGCATGTACAAGAAGTACGGGTTCTCGTACGCCGACATGATCGCGAATACCACCGGTCAGACGCTCGAGGCGATGCAGGAGATCCATCCGCATCTCAGGTGGCTCAAGCCGACGATCTCCTATTCGCAAAGCGACGCCATGCTAAACCGCGCCAACTTCTCGGGGCCGACCGAGCTGCGGCGCTCGCTCGACTACTCCGGCCAGACTTACTGGTTTGCGGCGGACCTTCCGGCACTCCTCGGCTCACGCGCGACGCGCTACTGGCCATCGCTGCTCAGATTGTCGCTCGGTCACTCGATAACGGACTGGATCAATCCGGTTACCGGCGCATCACAGCGGGCAAAACGAAAGTTGCTCGTCTCGATCGATCTCGATCCGGAAAAGCTTCCCGGTCAGAACCGTATCTGGAAGGCGGTGAAGCACGAGCTCAGTTACTACCATTTCCCGTCTCCGGCGCTCCAGTTGACGCCGAGCTTGCGGGGGATTGACTGGTATCGTTGAGTGAGACGGATCGTCGGCGACCTGCCGCTGGTGCTGATTGCCGCGACGCTGTCGCTCTACGGAATCGCGATGGTGTACTCCGCGGGCGTCACGGACACTCCGACGTTCGTTCACAATCTCTATCGCTCGCAGTTCGTCTGGCTGTGCATCGGCATCGCCGGAGCGTACGGGATAAGCCGGTCGAGTGTTCGCTTCGTGGAGTGGGTGACGCTGCCGGCGTACCTGTTCACGCTTTTCGTTCTCTGTCTCACGCTCGTCATCGGCAAGGGCGGAGGGACCGCGGCGAGCACCAAGAGCTGGATCGCAATTGGTGGACACCGACTCGGGCAGCCCTCGGAGCTGATGAAGCTCACCGTCGTGCTGATGCTGGCGAAAGTCCTCGCGTCTCGTTCCGATTCGCCACACTCCATCCTCGACCTATGGAAGCCGATCCTCACCGTCGGTATTCCCTGGCTGGTGATCATGCTGCAGCCGGATCTCGGCACCGGGATCGTCTTCGTCGGGATTTTCTTCGTAATGCTGTACTGGGCGGGAACCCCGTGGCCGCTGATCGTCCTGCTGGCGAGCCCGGTCATCAGTCTCGTCTTCAGCTTCAGCACCGCGCTGTGGGGCACGTGGTTTTTCCTGCTGCTCGCGCTCGTGCTGTACTATCGCCCCTATCTGATCGAAGGCATCACGCTGCTACTGCTGAACATCGTGGTCGGCGTCATCGCCCCGGTCGTCTGGGAGCGGCTGGCTCCCTATCAGCGCAACAGGCTGCTCGTTTTCCTCGATCCCACCGTCGATCCCCGCAATGCGGGGTATCACGTGATTCAGTCCAAGGTGGCGATTGGGTCGGGGGGATTGTTGGGCAGCGGTTTTCTGATGGGCCCGCAGAAGCGGCTGGCGTTTCTGCCCGAGCAACACACCGATTTCATTTTCGCCGTGGTGGGTGAAGAGCTCGGCTTCATCGGCGTCACCGCGGCACTGGCGCTTTTTCTCATGCTGTTCTTGCGGATAACCAACATTGCCGAACGCGCGAACGAGTCCTACAGTTCATTAGTCGCCTTCGGACTGATGGGTTGCTGGCTGGTTCACATCATCGTAAACGTCGGGATGACGCTCAACCTGATGCCGATAACGGGGATTCCACTCCCGTTTTTCAGTTACGGCGGGAGCTTCATGCTGGCGAGCTGGCTGGCAATCGGAATCCTGATGCGCATCTCGTACGAAGGACGCGGAGTGCCGGTATGACGAGCGTCGCCACCGAGCACTATCGGCTTCTCGTCATCGAGGACGAAGTCGACATCAGGCGCGCCGTCGGGGCGGCGCTGCGGGATCAGCACCCCGCGATCATAGAGGCGCCGACCGGCGAGGCCGGCGTCGAGGCGGTCGACACGTCGCACCCCGACCTGATTATCCTCGATCTCGGACTGCCGGATCTCGACGGACTGGCGGTGTGCGAGCGAATTCGCGCCATGACGGCATCGCCGATAATCGTGCTCACGGCGCGGCACGGCGAAGCGAACACGGTAGCGCTGCTGAACGCGGGCGCCGACGACTACATCACCAAGCCGTTCTCCACTCAGGAGCTCGCCGCGCGTGTGGCCGCGCAGCTGCGTCGCGCCCGCGTGCCGCTGGCCGAGCGCAATGTGATCGTCGTCGATGGCTTGTCGATCGACGTGCACCGCCGACAGGCAACGCGCGATGGCAACCTGATTCGACTCACTCCGATCGAGTGGGAGCTGCTGTCGGTACTGGTCTCTGATCCGGGTCGAGTATTCACCCACCAGCAGCTGTTCGCCGCGGTGTGGAAGCGCGCGTTCGGGGACGCGCGGCTTTATCTGCGCGTCCACGTGACAAACCTCCGCCGCAAGATCGAGCGAAATCCCGCCGATCCGCAACTGATCATTACTGAACCGGGAGTCGGGTATCGTTTCGTTTCTGCGCCGTGATCTGCTCGGCGAGACGACGAGGGCAGCCAGGTACGTAGACTGGGCGGTCTGGCTCGGGATTCTTCTTGTGT
>JBKOVX010000229.1:0-3964 GCA_046724115.1 Gemmatimonadota bacterium
GTAATCGACAGTCTCGATGTCACACGCGGAATCCACCTCGTCGAAACGGACCGCGAGGGACTCATCGAATATCTGATGGGATCTCTGCGCCGACTGGCGGGTGCCGGTGCGGATTTTATCGGCATGACGGCGAATACGCCGCACATCGTCTTCGACGAGCTCGATGTGCAATCACCCGTTCCCCTGTTGAGTATCGTCGAGACCTGCGCCCAGGAGGCGAAGCGACTGGGTCGAACGCGACTGGCACTACTCGGCACGCGGTTCACCATGGAGGCGCCCTTCTATCCGACGGTGTTCGAGCGTTACGGAATGGAGATTGTCACTCCGAACAAGAAGGAGCGCGACTGGGTTCACGACAAGTACATGAACGAGCTGCTCAAAGGCCAATTCCGCGACGACGTTCGACGGGGTGTCGTCTCCCTCATCACGCGGCTCCGCGATGACGAAGGGATCGACGGGGTCATACTCGGCGGAACGGAACTTACTTTACTGCTTTCGGCGCCGGTCATCGCCGAGGTGCCAGCCCTCGATACGACGGCGCTGCACGTGAACGCTATTGTCAAACGACTCCAACAGTGAGAGTATGGGCGACGATGCGACTTTCCACTTTCTGCAGGATTCTCGTGACCGTGCTAACTGCCGCAACGTCCGCGACCGCGGCTAGCGCACAGGGCGCGGTCGGCATTTTCGACGCACAAACCGATGTCGGCCGCACAAAACATCCGGGATCGACGTCGTACGATTCCAGGCTCCAGCACTACGTGATCGCCGGCTCCGGCGCGAACATGTGGAACGAGCGAGACGACTTTCATTTCGTCTGGAAGCGAATGACGGGCAATTTCATTCTTTCCACGCGGGCGCGATTCATCGGTAAGGGAGTCGAGGAGCACCGAAAGATCGGCTGGACGATTCGTCCATCGCTCGAGCCCAGCAGTCCCCACGTCACCGCGGCATTGCACGGCGACGGACTGATGTCTCTCCAGTTCCGCCGCACTTCTGGTGCAACTACCGAAGAAGCAAAGTCGCCGGATAGTCTACCCAATGCCGACGCGGTGATTCAGCTAGAGCGACGCGATGGCGTCTACATCATGTCAGTCGCGCGATTTGGCGATACGCTGGCGACCACGACGGTGAGCGATGTGACGTTGCCAGACACAGTTTACGTCGGGCTGTTCGTCTGCGCCCACAACGACAGCGTCGTCGAGCGCGGAACATTCAGCAACGTCCGCATCACCGTGCCGGCGAAGCACGACCTCGTTCCGTACCGCGACTACCTCGGCAGCAATCTGGAGATCCTGGATGTCCGGACCGGCAACGCCACGATTGTCCATCAGTATCGCGGATCGTTTCAGGCGCCCAACTGGACACACGATGGAAAGGCGCTGATCTACGCCCAGGAAGGTCATCTTTACCGCTTCGATCTGGCGTCACGCAACCCCGAGGTGATCAACACCGGATTCGCGACGCGCAACAACAACGATCACGTGCTGTCGTTCGACGGAAAGATGTTGGCGATCAGCAATCACGCGCCCGAAGACAGCGGCGCGTCGATCGTCTACACGGTGCCGACGACTGGCGGCACACCGAAACGCGTCACCGCGAAGGGACCATCGTATCTGCATGGCTGGTCACCCGATGGGCGCTGGCTTGTCTACGTCGGTCAGCGCAACGACGAGTTCGACATTTACAAGATTCCCGTCGGCGGTGGCGACGAGATCCGTCTCACGACGGCCAAAGGATTGGACGACGGCCCCGAGTACACGCCCGATGGCAAATACATCTACTTCAATTCGGCGCGCACTGGACGAATGCAGATCTGGCGAATGCGACCGGACGGTAGTGGCCAGGAGCAGATCACCAACGACGGCTTCAACAACTGGTTCCCTCACATTTCCCCGGACGGAAAGTCGATGGTGTTCATCTCCTTCCCGCTCGATGTGCCGGCGGACGATCACCCGTTCTACAAGCACGTGATGCTTCGCTTGATGCCGATCGGCGGTGGTCCGTCGCGCGTGATCGCGTACGTCTACGGCGGTCAGGGAACGATCAACGTGCCGTCGTGGTCGCCGGACGGAAAACGACTGGCATTCGTCAGCAACTCCACGATGCCGTAATGTCGGCGAGCGCCGACCGTCCAGGCGTAGAAACCGGATTCTCGCTCGAATGCGACGCAATTCTGTTCGATCTCGACGGCGTGCTCGTCGACTCGACGACTCGCGTCGCGGAGACGTGGGAGCGCTGGGCGCGTAAGCACCAACTGGATCCGGCGCGCGTGATCGCCGCCGCGCACGGGCGACGCACCATCGAGACGGTTAAGCTCGTCGCGCCTCACCTCGCTGCGACAGAAGAAGTTGCCACCCTCGAGGCGAGCGAGGCCAGCAACACGGAAGGCGTGTTCGAGGTTCCCGGCGCCCGAGAATTATTGCAGGGATTGCCGCTCGACGCCTGGGCGATCGTCACGTCTGGAATTCGTGCCGTCGCTACACTGCGGATTCGACACACGCATTTACCGATGCCGAAAGTTCTGGTGTGTGCCGAGGACATCCAGCGCGGCAAACCAGATCCGGAGGGATATCTCACCGCCGCTGAGCGCCTTGGAGTCGATCCTGCCAACTGCGTCGTCATCGAAGACACTCCGCCCGGACTCGAAGCGGCTCACGCGGGCGGCATGCGATCGATCGGAATCTGCGGGACTTACGAGGCCGAGGCGCTCTCGATGGCTGACCACACGATTCCGCACCTCAGGGCATTGAGAATCTCTCGGGCGAAAAACGAGCGACTGCTGCACATTCTTGTAACTTCGTAAACTCGCTCTTTCGCACTGCTGCGGCGCGCTGCATAATGGGGAATAACCGTCATTTTCAGCGTCCGCGGAGAGTGTCATGAGCGACCATGATTCAGTCGTCTTTGTTGTCGACGATGACGACTCTCTGCGCCGTAGTCTCGAGCGGCTGCTGCGCGTCAACGGGCACAATGTAGAGTCGTTTTCGTCGGCGTCCGCTTTTCTGGCGCGTCCCGATCCCGGCGTGCCGTGCTGTCTTATCCTCGACATACGAATGCCCAGCCTCTCCGGGCTCGATGTCCAGCGCGCGGTAAACGAAGCCGGGCGAGCGCTTCCCATTGTCCTGATGACGGGCTTCGCCGACGTCGAGAGCTGCGTCCTGGGCATGAAGGCCGGGGCGGCGGACTTTCTGCTCAAGCCATTCGACGAAAGCCAGCTTTTGCGCGCAGTGGCGGCCGCCCTAATCCAGAGCGCGGAAACGCGTCGCGCCAGAGGAGTGAGCGCCGAAATCGAGAAACGTCTGGCGGGACTCACACCCCGCGAGCGTCAGGTCTTCTGGCTGGTCGTGAAGGGAATGCTGAACAAGCAGATCGCCGGACAGCTCGGTACCAAGGAAGGGACGATCAAGCTGCACCGCGCCAACGTGATGCGGAAACTGAACGCACAATCAGTCGCCGACCTGGTGCGCATGGCCGATCGCCTCGAGGGCTCGTCGAGTATGGCGACTCGGCCGGTCGATGTGCGTCGCGCGCAGCTCGACCCGTTGCGGGCGGCTCCCGCGGCTCCCGCGCACTAAACATTCGTCAGGAAAATCCCACACCAAAGTCCACTACGTTGACGGCGGCGTCCGTCCCAGTTTGGCTGTCGTGACGCAACACCGTGCATCCAGACCAGCAGCCGACGGACCGCCCGAGCCTCCTCTGGTCGTTGTTGTCGACGATGACGCTTCGTTCCGAAGAGCGGTCGGACGTTTGGTTCGTCTCTGGGGATTCCGCACCTGGACGTTCGCCTCTGCCGAGGAGTATCTGCGCATTGGCGTCCCCACCGATTGTATCGTGCTCGATTTACATCTGGAGGGAATGAGCGGCCTGGAGCTTCAGTACGTGCTCAGCTCAGAGGGCCGATCGGTACCGATCGTCTTTGTCACCGCAATGGATGACCCGTCCTCGCGACGTCGCGCTC
>JBKOVX010000355.1:0-4244 GCA_046724115.1 Gemmatimonadota bacterium
CGAAGCGGATCGGCCAGCAACGCTAACCGCTCTTCGAGAGTCTCGCCCGGTAGGAATCCGATCGTGAACAGACTCACCTCTGATCCGGTGACCAGCACAACTTCCGCGCCTTTCTTTCGCAGGCGCTCGGCGCGCTCGGCACAGTCAGTGAGCAGGTCGAGCAACTCACTCTGCGTCAGGCCGTTGGTGAACGGACAGAACCAGGCCTCGAGCCCGGCGTCGGCGGCATGTTTGGCGGCGATCTCCAAACGGTCAGGGTCGCCGCCCGTGATGCGCACTACGTTGCAATGCAAGTCGTCGTGGATGACGCGCATCTCGCGCCGCACGACATCGGAGTCGAACGGCTCGCGCGTGCTCGTGCCGGCGGTGAGAAACCCTGTGTCGAAAGTGATGCCTTTACCGCGCATTTATCGGGCAGCTCACCTCAGACATAACTCAGCCAGGCATCGCTGCGGCGCTGCTTGAGTCCCGCGAACCACCGGCAGAGAGGATACATCACGACCACAACGAAAGCCCAAACCAGGTAGACGACCGGCAGCGAGAATCCCCAGCCAGGTGGCGGGCTGAACGGATAATGGCCCAGGTCAGGCGACTCGAACATCCAGTGCGCGGATCCGTACCGCGCGTAACACGTGGCCACGGCGAGCAGATGTATCAGCGTAAAGTGCAATGCGTAGTAGAAGAACGGCACCTTCCCGATCACCACCGCGGGTCGCAGAATGCGTGGCGCACCGCGGTCAACCGCCCAGAGAAAGATCAGCGCCGGACCGAGCGTCATCAGCAGAAACAGCAGCGACGGCGGATACTTGGTGGTGTTCAGGAACGAGAGCGCCGTGAAGAGCGTCGTTTTCTGGTGCGCCCAGTGCGACGCGTCGCCATAGACATTGATCCCGCGAATCAAAAGAAACGCGAAAATCAGAGCGAGGCCGAGTCGGAGCAGGAAGGCTCGTCGTCGATCGCTGTCCCAGCTATAGACCTGGCCGAGGCCGTATCCGACTGCGGCGACACCGATCCATGGAATCAGCGGATATGCAACAAACACCACGTGGTTCGGCGTGTTGAGGACGAAACCGGGTGAATGCAGGATCGACCAGAGCGGGCTCGCGGATTTTACTCCGTCGAGGAGATTGTGCCCCGCGATCAGGACGACGCCGAACCCGGTGACGACCGAGGTCGGTAGACGAACGAGCGCCGAGAGCGTGATCATCGACCAGCCAAGCGCCCAGATGACGATCAGCATCGTCACCCGGTAGTCGAAATTGAACTGATACGAAAAGCAGCGAAGCACCACGACCTCGAGAAAGATCAGCCACACACCGCGGACGAAAAGGAATCGCGACAGCTCACTCCGCGTCTTCCGTCGCAACGAGAGGTACGCGCCGGTGCCCATGAGCAGGAAGAACACGGGTGCGCAGATGTGCGTAATCCAGCGCGTCAGGAACAGCGCCGGCGTCGCGCTCGTCAGATCGGTGGGATTCTGTCCGGGTATGCCGAAAAAGTCGCGGGTGTGATCGAGCGCCATGAGAATCATGATCGCGCCTCGAACGACGTCGACCGATTCGAGGCGCGGGCGATTCAAGCTAGGTCCGGGCAATCGCGATCCTCATGTAGAACCCACGCTCGACCTTCGCTTTTCCGTGCGCGAATCGATGGTTCCACTCGTCCATGCTGGAATCCTCGCGAACCATAAACCCGGCCGACTGCAGGTCGGCCGCCATGTCCTCGGGTGTCCAGGCGCTGATTTGCGGCTCGCCGATCAATCGGAACATCAGACGCATCAAGAGCCGGCGATGAACGGTGTGATAGTTCACGATCAGCGTCGATCTCGGCGCGCTCCTGCCGGCGATAGCGGCGAGCGTCGCGCGCACCACGTCGCGAGTGAGGTACATCACGACGCCTTCCCAGATCCAGCATGTCGGCGACGAGCGATCGTGTCCGGCGCGTTCGAGGACAGCGTCGAGCGACTCATGCTTGAAGTCGATCGGAACGAAGCTGACCTTTCCTTTTGCCGGCGGCAGCTCGGCGAGGTGCGTGCGCTTTTCGCCTTGAGTGGCTGGATGATCGACCTCGAAGACCTTCACGCCGTCCAGCTCGCTCATGCGCCAGGCGCGTCCGTCATAACCCGCGCCGAGGATGACCAGCTGCGTCGCGCCAGCGGTGATCGCGTCGCGAACTGCCGCGTCAATGGCCGCGGTCCGCAGGGCGATCATGTCAGCCATTACGTGCGCCATCTCGACGCCGAAGCCGCGCTTTCCTACTCGAACCGCGTTCTCGGTCTTGGCGAGACTTCGCCTTCCTTTTTCGCTTAGAAAAACGCGCGCAGTCGGGTCGCGGAAATCCGGGACGTGCGAGAGGCCGGCGTCGGCGAGTGCGCGGCCGTGGGCGACGAAATGAGCGGTCCGGCTGGGGCGATCAGCTTTCAGCGTCAGTTCGATTATCTGTCGAGCTTGAAGACAAAGCGCTGCTGAACCAGTTGGGACACGGGTTTCCCGCGAATCGTGGCTGGCTTGAACTGCATCTGGGGCAGGGCTCGCTCGACCGCAGCGGTGAAGAGCGGGTGCGTCGATGACAACACGCGGAAGGTGTCGCGGTCAATGCCGCCCTGCTCATTGACAACGAATTGCGCGATGACCTCCCCTTCGACGCCGGTCGTTCTCAGCATGTCCGGATATCGCGGACGAATGCTCCCCGCGATAGCCACTACCTCGACGTCGACTTCAAAGGAATTGAAGAACCCGGGATTTCCGGCTCCGGCAAGGTTACTCGCGCGACCCGCGTCAGGCTCAGGCGTCGGCTGCGCGTTCGGATCGAGGGGCGGCGGCTTAGTCGGAACCTTTACAGGAGCTACAACCGGACGCGTCTTGGCCTTTGGCTTTGGAGCGGGTGCACTCTGCGGTTGAGCCGACGGCTTCACCCAAAGAACCTTCTGCGCCTGCGTTGCCGCAGCCGCGACAACGTTTGACGCTGCGCCTGAAGCCGTTGCGTAAATGGCCCCCGCTATCACCGCCGAGTGAAACAAGAAGCTGACCAGCTGGGCGCCGCCATTCGGTTTTCTGTGCGGCGTGGATTCGATTAAGGTCGTAAACATGGTGACCTCCCGTCCAACGGGCTCACGCAAGGAAGATGCTAGAACCGGTCTCAACACCCATGCTGGCTCGCCTCCTCTGGTTCCCCAGTGGTCTGATTTAAGCGGACTCTGAGTTCGCCAATACATCCTTCACGAACGATTCCTTTGCTGCGATGTAGGCTTCCCGATCCCGAGGGAACTGCGCCTCGAGATCTAGCTTGAGCGCAGCGTACCTGTCACGCAAAGCATTGTCGGCGCGAAGACAATCTCTGAAAGTGCGGTGATCCCTCCAGAAGCCGCTGTCGATCGCGGTCAGATGCACATGATAAGCGCGGGGATCTCCTCGCCGAAAGAATTCCCGTCCCGGAATTCCCTGTTCGCCGCGGTGAACGTAGCCTGCCTCGATGAACGTACTTACATACTCTTGCACGTCGGCGCCTTGAACGTAGCCGGCGAGAATGTCGAGGATTGGTTTCGCCGCCAGACCGGGGACAGCCGTGCTTCCGGTGTGTTCGATAACTATCGAGAGATTCTTGCGCGCGAAAAGGCGATGCAGGCGCTCGGCCTCGAATAGGAAGAGCCGAGGCCACGCCGAATCATAGGGCACCACGCGAACTGTGCCGCTCTCCAGACCTAGCGACATACGGTCAGAAGCCTAACGAGCTTGGCGCCAATTCACATTATCACGTACCCCAAGGCTTGCGGCAAGCCCCCGGTGCGAGTTCAAACTTCGCGCTCATTCTGAATCAGGATTTGCGATGACCGAACATGCGGTGGTGATCGTTGGAGGCGGTCCGACCGGGCTGATGTTGGCGGGCGAGCTGGCGCTGGCGGGAGTCGACGTTGCCATCGTCGAGCGGCGCCCCAACCAGGAGCTCGCCGGCTCCCGCGCGGGCGGTCTGCACTCACGCACCATCGAGGTCCTCGATCAGCGCGGAATCGCCGATCGGTTTCTCTCGCAGGGACAGAAAGCCCAGGTCGCCGGGTTCGCCAGCGTTCGTTTGGACATCAGCGACTTTCCCACCCGGCACCCGTACGGACTCGGGCTGTGGCAGAACCACATCGAGCGCATTCTGGCGGGCTGGGTCGGCGAGCTGGCCGTGCCCATCCACTACGGCATCGAGGTCACCGGTTTCGCTCAGAACGACACCGGCGTCGACATCGCGCTGTCCGAGGG
>JBKOVX010000251.1:0-10785 GCA_046724115.1 Gemmatimonadota bacterium
TCCTTTGCCATTTACAACCAGTAGATCATTCCCGTCGACGTCGACGGCAGAAGGATACCAGCCGACTGGAATTCTTCCGATGAGGGCGTCCGCCGTCGAAGCCGTGGCGACTCCTGATGTGCCGGCGGACAGCGTGAACACTGCGATCGCATTGTTGTCTGCTTCAGCAATGAATGCGCGACCGCCATCCGGCGAAATCGCGATCGCGTTGGGCGTGCTCCCCTCTCCCGTTGCCGCCGGCGAAGGATCATCTAGCGTTGCAACTACGCGCAGACTCCTTGTATCGATCACGCTCACTTTGTCGGTGCTCCCGGACGCGACGAAGAGTCGACTCCCGTTCGGGCTCAATGTCATCGCCGACGGATGTCGCCCCACGCGAATGCGCGTGCCGGCATCAAGGCCACCATCTGCGCGCGGCCGAAACGCCGAGACAGTCCACCCACCCCACGCCGACACGTAGACGAGACCGTCCTGACCGACGACGACCCCATACGGGTACTTCTCCGTCGCCAGACGCTGAACCACACGGCGCGATGCGATGTCGATGACGGCGAGTGAGTCGCCGAGGTTCTCCGCTGCGTACAACGTCCGCCCATCGCGAGAGATGGCAACCCCGGCCGGATAGCGTGTCCCGCTGTGATCCGGTTGCTTGACGGCGAGCTGTATCGAGTCGACGAGAGCCGCCTTTCCTCCACTCCAGTCGAACCGGTAGATCACGTCCTGGTTCCCGCCGGAGACGTAAAGCGATCGTCCGTCAGGACTGAATGTGACGCCAAGGAATACCGCCGGCAGTGGAACTGTCTGCAACACGCTGCCGCTCGCGCGGTCGACAATCTGAATTCCCTGCTGACGCCAGCCATTCATGAGAACCACGACGCGGCTCTTGTCCGGCGAGAGAGTCATCGCCAGTGGCAGTGGACCGAGATCGTGTGAAGAGCCAGCGGGGTCGAGACGCGCGCCAGTCGGAAGTCGACGCTCTCCCGCAGGAACCTGCGCCGAGACGTTTGCGTCAACTTTAGTCGAGGGAGAGCTGCAAGCGGTGGCGACAACCGCCAGCGCGGCCAGACGGGTGAGTTTTGAATGCATCCGCTTAAGATGGCATTGACACCCGATTCTGCCAGCCTGATAATCCGCAAATGAGTAGCACTGCTGTAAAGACTCGGATCGTTCCCGCGACCAGAAAGGACATTCCGCTCATTCGACAGTTCATCCTCGAGCTGGCCGAGTACGAGCGAGCGCGCCCTGGCGAGGCCCCGGTCACTGAGGAGGATATCGCCGAGACGCTCTTCGGCATCGAACCGGCAGCAGAGGTTCTTATCGCCTACCTCGGCGACGAGGCGGCCGGCTTCGCCCTTTTCTTCCACAACTATTCGACCTGGCTAGGCAGACGGGGGATCTACCTGGAGGATCTATTCGTCAAGCCGCCGTTCCGGAAACACGGAGTCGGATTCGCGCTCCTTCGCGAGCTGGCACGCATCGCTGTCGATCGCAACTGCGGCCGCCTAGACTGGGCAGTTCTCAACTGGAACGAGCTCGCGATCAACTTCTACAAGCAGATCGGCGCCAAGCACATGGACGAATGGTCGATTTTTCGTCTCTCCGGTGATGCCCTGGCCCGCGTCGCAGGCGAAGCTCGATAACCCAAACCCCCTTCCGCCTCCCGCCTCCTGCCCTCGTCACCGGTGCTCCGTCACTCCGACCTGCCGGCAGTACTCCAGAACCGGACACGTCGAACATTTCGGAAGCCGTCCGGTGCACACGTGCTTGCCGAACGGCACCAGCAGTCGGTTGATCTCCACCCAGTATTTCCTTGGTAGGCGCTTCTCCAGAAGCCGGCGCGTCGCTTCGGGTGTCGGCGCGTGCACGAAGCCCCACCTGTTGGTTACACGGTGGACGTGAACATCGACGCTGATCTCGGTTGCGCCACACGCGATCCCCAGCGTCAGGTTTGCGCACTTCGGTCCGACGCCGCGGAACGAAGTCATCACCTCGAAGTCGCACGGTAAGTTGCCGTGATACTCGTCAGTCACGCGCCGCGCGAGATCTTGAATGTTGTAGGCTTTCGTCTCGTAGAAGCTCGCCGGTCGAATCAGCTGGGCAATTTTCCTGACGGTGAGCTGGGCAACGGCGGAAGGTGCTGGCGCGGCTTTGAACAGCCGCAGCGCTGCCGGCAGCGAAACTTCATCCCTCGTGCGTACGGATATGATGCAGGCAGTGAGCTGGTGGAACGGTGTCCCATACCCCTGTTCGGCGAGGTCGAACATCGCGGCATCGGCAAACTGCTTAACTTCCAGCCTGATTCGCCGTAATACCGTGTGGATGTTGAAAGCGCGCTTCCCAGAGCGAATACTCACAGCCATGTGCGGCAATCAGGTGCAAGGAATCGTCCATTGCCGAGAGGCTCGACATCGCCCGTGCAACTTTGAGGATCAATGATCTACGGTCGTAGACCGCGTCAGTTGCTGGTGGTGTGGGCGGTGTCGGTTCTTTTCATCGGGCTGCTTTATTGGCTCGAGATCAGCGCCCCGGTACTTCACGAAATACTGATCCCCTTTTACTGGATCACACTCGCGACGGCGTTCTACCTGACCTGGAGATGGTTGCGGGCTCGATCCCGCAAGGATCGTCGCACGGGTGATCGTCGCCGCGCAGACAGGCGCGATCAAACAGACACTACTTCGTCCTGAGCACCGAGAGCGCGAAGCCGGACGGAACCACCGCCCCTCGCGCGGTAATTCTCCCACCACCAGAAGTGCCGGGTCTGACACCAAAACGCAGGTAGGCGGCGGACCCGTCGGTGATTCCCACCGTCGTGATGTTGGTGCTGTCCAGCTGCTGGGTGTCCAGCGCCCACATGCCCTGATTCACGACCTCGATGATCGAGCGAATGTTCCAGCTCGGATGCGTGAAGACCGACGAGACCCCGGGAACGAAGTCGTCGGCGTAATTTGCGATCGCCCAGTCCCGAACCCAGGCACTGAGATCCTGGGTTACGGCTCGCGTGAGGTTGCCGACGCCGTGCACCCCCGGCGGAGGATTCGCCAGCTGGAACCACATTTGACTCTCACCCGCGCCGCGGCGATCGGCCGCATAGCGGAGGAAAGACCAGATCGCACCGCGCGTCTGGATAAAGCCGTTGTTGATGTACGGTGAATTCCCCAGCGGGTTTATCAGGTATTCCCGGAATCTTCGGAAGTTGGCAGCCGCGAAGTTATCGAACGCTTTCTGCAGGTTCGGCGACGACTGAATCAGCTGATAGCTGATGTTCTGCCCAGGCGTCAGCCCGCTCGATCGGAAAAACGCCAGCTCCTCGGCGATATGCGCGAGACCTTCATCGAGGAACGTGTCCTCGAAAGCGCTGGAGCCCAGGTTCACATAGAGGTGCCGCGACGCGTTGATCAGATGCTGGAACTCGTGCGCCAGAGTGCCGATCGTGACCGACTTCACAAAGTCGATCGTGCGCACGTTCTGATTGACGACGCCGTCGGGATCGGGCACCAGCAGATAGAACATTTCCGCATAGTTGCTCGTCGCGCAGCCGGACACGCCCCCCGTTGCATTTGTCGGGAAGAGATCGCGACTGAAGAAGAATCCTCCGACGTAGAAATTCTGAGCTGGTGGCGTAAGCTCGTTCACGGCTCGCGTGAAAAAGAGAATCACGTGTTGGTTCTTGTCGACGTCGGACGGCGCACCGAAGTTGATGCTGTCGACCGGGAAAACGAGGGTATCGAAGGCAGCTCCGAAATCCTGGAAGTCCGCGGTCGTGAATCCGTTCGCTGGATTCGCGGTGTCGGCGACGACTATCGCGCGATTGGTGATGGCCACCACGCGGCCCGTCCGAATGAACGCATTCGAGCACGCCGACGAGGAATTCGTATTGAGCTTGAGAATGTCACCTACCGCCGGCACGGCAACCGAGAGATTGAATCTTCCTTCGCTTTGTTGCTTCGCCATTCGAGCGGCGGGAATCAACGGAGTCAGCTCGTCGATCGAACGCTGCCTGAGTTTCAGCTCGAATGCCTCATCCCGGATGGGACCAGCTGCCTTCGACGGCGGTGCGAGCTGGAAAGCAGGCGTGATCACCCTTGTTCCCGTAGCGGCAGTGGTAGTGTTCTCCGTGAAAATAGAGATGCGCAGTAATGTCCCATTGAAATCCGAGTAGTACGGAATCGCGATGAACTCTGCGCCGCTCGGCGTCCCCTGCACACAGAACTCCGACGCTCCCACACCGGTAAAGAACACGATCTGTCCAACGGCAAGATTGAACGACTGAGAGCTCGGACCACACGGAGGAGGCAGAACTACAACGGTGCCCGTCTTCAATAGCGACCCGGCAGTTGCGGTGACGCTGGTCGTCTTGTCCGACGCGTGGGCAGTGAGGATCGCTCCGTTTCCGAAGTTGTCGGCGGTGACGATCGTGGTGTCGGCCGACTCGACCGTCGTCGCCTGGACGATTCTGTTCCCGTATTGGTCAGCCACACGCGCGTTCAGTTGAAACGAGTCACCGACGCCGAGCAACTGGACCGTGTCACGCGACAGAATTATTTGAGTCGCCTGGCCCGCGACTGCGATTGCGGTGAACGTCACCGGCTTGAGCCCGGTGACCGTAGCAGTTGCCGTCTGGCTTCCAGCGACTGTGCCGAGTGTCCATTCGACCGCGGTCGTCCCGCTGGCGTCGGTGATCGAGGACGATGCGCTGAGCGTTCCTGACTTGGCCGCCCACGCGACGTTAATGCCTGACAGGCTTCGACCTTGGGCGTCTGACACCTTGATCGTCAGAGGCAGCGGCAGCTTGGTCCCGACCTGGGGAGTCGGCTGGGCATCCCCCGAGATCAGCGAGACGGTCGACGGACTAATCGATGGGCCGGACGAGTCCCCGCACGCGATCGTCAGTGAGACGACCGCGCAATAGCGAGCCAGCAGCCAGACTGATGACCGCATATCCACCCCAATGATTCCTGAGCGAAATGTACGCCGAGCCATCGAGATGGCCCGTGACACTTTCGCATAAGGTACCTGTCGGTACAGTCCTGCGCTTCCGGTCCGTTCCCTGCGACAGGCAGACGCGGGTCAATGACATATAGTCGGAGGTAAATGAACGAGCGCAGATCCGAGCAGCGTGGCTTACTCGCCGGCTACTCAAATCCCGTATACCGTGGTCTCCGTGTTGCGATCGAGAAGGCCGGCACGGTCTACGGTGCGGTCGGAATATTCCTCATTGCCGGATTGATCGTCGCCGGCATCGGCACCGGCATTTTCGTCGAGGTCGCGGAGCACGTCAGGTCAGGCAGCACCCAGGCGTTCGACGATGCAGTCATCCGCTGGCTGGGTGCCCATCACACGAAGGCACTCGACGACATCATGCTGGAGGTGACCGCCCTCGGCACCGGAACGGTGGTAGTGATGATCGTCGCCGTTGCCGCACTGTTTCTGGTTCCTACTCAGCACAAGTATTCGGCGATTCTCCTCATTGCCTCAGCACTGGGTGGACTAGTGCTCAATGGAATTCTCAAGATCGGATTCAATCGACCGCGTCCTTCGATCATTGTGACCGCCGTTCACACCGTCAGTTCGTCATTCCCCTCGGGGCACGCCATGAGCGCCGCTATCGTCTACAGTACAGTCGCTTATTTAGCCGCCCGATTGCTCAAGCGAATGTGGGCAAAAGTTCTGGTGATGACCGCTGCGTTCATCGTCATCGCGCTGATCTGCCTCAGCCGATTGTATCTCGGAGTTCACTATCCATCCGATGTCGCTGCTGGTGTAGCAATCGGATTGGCGTGGGCAGGGTTCTGTATGGCGACGCTTGAGGCTATTCAGAAATTCGGCGCTCGTCGGGACCCGAGAATCCTGGAGGACGAGAAGCCCGCGGCAGGTCGACCCCAGGCCTCGTCTTCGCAAAATCACTGACATCAGCGAGCCCTTCTACGCTCTCGACGAAAACCTGAGTGAGCTCGTCGACTCTGTCCTGAACGAGTCGATCACTCGCGCGAGAAAACTTGGCCGCGCGATGTGTGACTTCATCGATCACGGCGCGTGCTGCTGACGCGCCGCCGGCAGCGACCATGCGAGAAATTGCCGTCGACGGAGCGAGCTCTCCTGTCAGACATTGCACAAGAATTGCCCGAATTGCCGCCGGCTGCAGACCGTCGGTGAGACGACTGATGGCTTCAGCTTCCAGACCGGTTCGACTGCTCATGTCATGCATGTGTGTTGGAGAAATGCTCTCAAATCCCGTAGCGCGGGCTCAAGAAACAACGAATGGGCAAATGCCCTGTGCAGCTTCTCTTGGCACAACATGCGCCAGCCGGTCCAAATAGCGACGCGACATACTGTTAAAGGGGGAGAGGAATGGCGGCAAGAAAATCTTCGGGTCGTAGGAAATACGGCAAAGCGGCATCGAAGCGCGTCGAGAGCGCGATGCGCCGGCGCAAAAAGGGAACCCTGAAATCGGGCAGAAGCGGCAAGACTGTGAAGAGCCGCAAGCAGGCTATCGCCATCGGCCTCTCCGAGGCGCGAAAGAAAGGCGCCAAGGTTCCGCGCAAACGCGGTGGCCGCAAGAGCTCGGGAGGCAGAAAGCGGGCACGCCGGTAGACCAACTCGTTAGGTAATGGCCTAACTGGTTTGCGAGCAGCCGCGTGGGGCGGAGGATTTGACCAGGCCGTTGAATCCTCCGCATTCCGCTCACGACTCTGTCACAAAGTTGGAGGCACTAAAGTACCTGGCCTGGTAGGCGGGAAATCAGCTCCGGTCCGCGTTTTCCACAGCGGAATTCCCGATCCGGGTCGCGCGGCTAAGCGTCGCCACGTCATGCGTCTAAGTCATTAGCACGACTGCAGTTAGCAGACTTTCCACCTGCGCTAGGAGGCCCAGGACAACGGCACTCCTTTGCAGTACGAATGCGACTCAGTATTTGGCGAGATAACTGTCCAGTTCCCACGGCGAAACCTGAGTGATGTAATCCTGCCACTCCTGTCTCTTCGCCGTGAGAAAATGATTGGCGATGTGGTCGCCCAGCGCCTCGGTGATGACATCGTCCTTCTCGAGCTCGTTGCAGGCTTCCTCGAGATTGTGCGGCAGGTCGTCGATCCTCAGTCGACGCCGCTCGCGATGCGACATTTCCCAGATATTGGTATTTACCGGCTCGCGCGCGTCGGCGTTGGTAACGATCCCGTCGAGCCCCGCCGCCAATTGCACCGCCAGTGCGAGATACGGATTCGCCGCGGGATCCGGAATGCGAAGCTCGATTCGCGTTCCCGCGCCGCGGCGATCCGGAATTCGAATCATCGGAGACCGATTCCGCATCGACCAGGCGACGTTGACCGGTGCCTCGTACCCCGGCACCAGACGCTTGTACGAGTTCACCAGGGGATTGGTTATCGCGGTGAAGCCGCGGGCATGTCGCAGTAGGCCACCGATGTAGTGAAGCGCAGTGCTCGACAACTCCCACTCGGCGCTCTTGTCCCAGAACGCGTTTTCCTTACCGCGAAAGAGAGATTGGTGCGTGTGCATGCCGCTACCGTTCTGGCCGAAGATCGGCTTGGGCATGAAGGAAGCTGTCAGCCCGAAAGTCTGCGCGACGTATTTCACGACGAACCTGAAGGTGGTGATGTTGTCGGCAGTCTTCAGCGCCTCGGCGTACCGGAAATCGATCTCGTGCTGGCCGTGCGCGACTTCATGGTGCGCCGCTTCGACCTCGAACCCCATTCTCTCGAGCACGTCGACTATCGCGCGACGGGCATCTTCGCCAAGGTCCGCGGGCGCCAGATCGAAGTACGAACCGACGTCGTGCGTTATCGTCGACGGCTCTCCATCCGTCCGCGGCTTGAACATGAAGAATTCCGCTTCCATCCCGGCGTTCATCGTGTAACCGAGTTTAGCCGCCCGAGCGATTACTTTCTTGAGAACTCCGCGAGGGTCGCCGGGGAACGGCTCGCCTTCTGTTGTGTGGATGTCGCAAATGACTCTGGCGACGCGATTCCTGTCGTCTCCCCACGGGAATATCTGAAACGTGCCGAAATCCGGAATGAGGAGCATGTCCGATTCTTCGATGCGGACGAAGCCCTCGATCGAGGAACCATCGAACATGATGTCCCCCGCGAGCGCTTTTTCGAATTGCGACGCCGGCACCTCGACATTCTTGTTGATGCCGAGTATGTCTGTGAATTGCAGCCTGAGGAATCGGACGTCGTTGGCGTTAGCCAGATCGAGGATGTCCTTGGCGGTTGCGCCTGAGGTGTCCGGAATCCCGGAGCGATGTCGGGGCATGGGCTCAACGTAGCCTTGAAGCTAATTTTTTGCAAATGCTGCATGAAATAGAGCCTATTCCTTGCGTATTTGGCCCCGAAATGCGATTTTGAGCAGCGAAATGTGCAGATCCTGCAGTTCTAGCCTCCAATTATAGAGCCCGCCACTAAATGACCGCCGCCGCCACGATCACCCCACGCAAAGCTCTGCTGACCGAGATTTCGACACGCGAGCCACGCGTTGCCCCAGGCTTCAATGAGGACGGAATACCGGGTCCCACCTCCCAGTACTTCGGCATCAACACGCTCGGCGTCCGACAACTCCGCGACAAGCTTCCCAAGGAAGTCTTCGGTAGCCTCGCCGCATCAATTCGACACGGCAAGAAGCTCGACCTCGCGATCGCTCCTGTCGTCGCGCAGGTCATCAAGGAATGGGCGATCTCACGGGGAGTGACGCACTTCACTCACTGGTTCCAGCCACAGACCGGACTCACCGCCGAGAAGCATGACGCGTTCTTCGCGTTCGACGATGACCGGCAGCCGATGGAGTCGTTCACCGGCGACCAGTTGATCCAGAGCGAGCCCGACGCCTCGAGCTTTCCGTCCGGCGGATTGCGCGCCACCTGGGAAGCACGCGGCTACACCGCCTGGAATCCGGCGAGTCCCGTCTTCATCGTCGAGTCGACTGGCGCACGTACTCTCTGCATTCCGTCGGTTTTCATCGGCTACAACGGAGAGGCCCTCGACGAGATGACTCCTCTCCTGCGCAGCTCCGACAACCTTTCCGCGAAATCGATCGAGCTACTCGATCTCCTCGGCGACAAGGGCGTCCAGCGCGTGTTCACCACCCTCGGCCCGGAGCAGGAATACTTCCTCATCGATCGCGCGCACTTCGCGTTGCGTCCGGACCTGGTGATGGGTGGACGCACTCTCATCGGCGCGCCGCCGCCGCGCGGCCAGCAGCTGGAAGACCACTACTTCGGCGGAATTCCCGAGCGAATCCAGGGCTGCATCGCGGAAGCTGAGTTCGAGCTGTACAAGCTCGCCGTGCCCATCACGACTCGACACAACGAGGTTGCTCCTTGTCAGTTCGAGATGGCGCCGTACTTCGAGGAAACAGACCTCGGCGTCGATCACAACCAGTTGGTGATGGCGACGCTGCGTCGAGTTGCCCTCCGTCACGGATTGCAGGCGCTGTTGCACGAGAAGCCGTTCGCCGGAATCAACGGCTCGGGCAAACATTGCAACTGGTCGATGCAGCTGATCTCGAACTCCTCGGAGCTGGACGGTCTTAACCTTCTCAAGCCGGGAAAGACCCCACATCAGAATCTCCGATTCCTCGCTTTCCTCGCCGCAGTCCTCAGGGGAGTTCACAAGCATTCGGGTCTGCTGCGAGCCGGCATAGCCACATCAGGAAATGAGCACCGGCTGGGCGCGAATGAAGCGCCACCGGCAATCATCTCGGTCTTCATGGGTGACATGCTGACGAAGGTCATCGAGGAGATTGCCGCCGGAAAGACCTCGGAGAACGCCGACCAGGTGATGATCAAGCTCGGTGTGGCGAAGCTGCCGGAAGTGAGACGCGACAACACCGACCGCAATCGCACCTCCCCGTTTGCATTCACGGGTCAGAAGTTCGAGTTCCGCGCCGTCGGATCTTCGGCATCGATCGCGTTCCCGGTTGCTCTTCTCAATACCGCGGTCGCTGATGCGATCGGCGAGATCACCGAATCGCTCCGCGCTGCTCTCAAGAAGACGAAGTCAGTCGATGACGCCGTGCTGAAAGTCGTGCGCGAGGTTTTCAAGGAGACGGCTCCAATTCGCTACGAGGGCAACAACTACTCCGAGGAATGGGTGAAGGAAGCGAAGAAGCGTGGGCTCCCGAATCTTCGTCGGACACCGGAGGCACTCAAGGAGCTGATCTCGAAGCAATCGCGCGCGGTGCTGACTGGCCTCGGCGTTCTCACCAAAGAGGAGCTCGATTCTCGCTATCATGTTCGCGTCGAGCGTTACGTGAAGGATTTGCTGATCGAGCTGCACACGATGCGCGAGATGGTGGACACGATGGTGATACCGGCCGCGTACACATATCTCAATCAGCTTTCAGACGCGGCGTCGCAGGCGAAGGCGGCGGGAATTGCGGTCATCCCGCAGGTTATCACGGCGAACCAGATCGGTGAGCTGGTGCAGGAGCTTCAGGAGTACCGTGCTGATCTAAGCGATGTCATCGCTCGGGTGGAAGCAAAGCATGACGATCCAACCGGCCAGGCCGAGATGCTTACGTCGGAGGGCGCCGACACCATGGCCGAGGTACGAAAGGTCTGCGACGCACTCGAGTTGTCCGTGGCCGATGATTGCTGGCCGCTTCCCAAATATCGGGAGATGCTCTTCCCGGTTTAACTGCAACTGAAGACTACCAGCTAGGGGCGGCGAGCGGAGCGGCCAAGTGCCGCGAGCTCGCTGGAGGCTTGGAGAAAGGGATTGGCCGGTTCAGCCCTCGGCCTCCAGCGTGCTCGCAGCCGTCCGCTGCTCCGCCAAC
>JBKOVX010000089.1:0-6708 GCA_046724115.1 Gemmatimonadota bacterium
GCGCCCTTCCTGGCTCGCGAAGAGAAAAGCCTTCTCGCGCTCCATGGCATCCGTGCCTTGATCTGCCATGTGGAAGGAGTATGCGCTCAGATCGCCATCCGCGCCCTGCGGAGTCGATCCAAATGTCTCGTCGTAGTGCCCCAGCTCCTTGAGTACCCGCTTCCTTTCCTCAAGCAGGCGTTTCTCAAAGTGCTGCTAGCTCTTTTTCGGCATTGCTTTTGTTTTTGTTTTCTTGCTGGCTGCTGTTGCCATTTCTAACCAACCCTCTCTATGGCGACTTCAACGTTCTGACCATCAATGTCGAACGTGTGCGTCGCGTGTGTTCCGTCGATTCGTTCGCCGGCCATCACCTTCAGGGCCAGCACTTCGTCGGCGATCCATTTCTGGAAAGCCTTCACCGCTTCCTGAATTTCTACACCGGCGCCAATCAAAAGCGTGATGCGATCACTTACAGCGAAACCCATTTCTTTCCTCAGCCTCTGGATCCGGCTCACCAGCTCACGAGCCAAACCCTCGAGCCTCAACTCGCGCGACACGGCCGGATCGAGCGCGGCAAAATAGCCGGCTTCCTCCTTTACCACCATGTCGCCCGAAGCGCTTCGAACGACGGTCAGATCTTCGGGACTTAACTCCCGCGATTCATTTCCGACCGAGACGAACAAACGCTTTCCGGCTTCGAAATCCCGCAACGCGTCGCTGATCAGGGCCTGAACGGCCTCGGCCGCGAGCGGTGTATCTTTGCCGAACTTCTTACCCAGCGAACGGAAATTCGGCCGAGCCTTTAAAGTTACTAGGTCAGCAGCGCTTGTGATGAACTCAATCTTCTTAATGTTCAGCTCGGCCGCCAACAGCGGGCTAAGCTCCTCCAACATGCGCTGACCCCGGGCTTCGGCCGTCCCGGGCCCACCGACCGGCGAAGGGACGACACATACCATTCGGGCCAGCGGTTGACGCACCTTGACGCCCGCGTCCTCTCGAGCCGCGCGCCCAAGCGTGGCGAGCGTGCGGAGCTGTTGCATTGAGCGCTCGAGATCCACATCAATGTCCGCGGCGACGCCGCGGCTGAACGGAGCCAGATGCACGGAGGTCCCGGTCAGCTCCCGGTGCACCCAGTCGGTGATGAACGGCGCGAATGGCGCCAGCAGCCGACACGTGACAGTAATGATCTCGTGTAGCGTCGCGAAGGCGGCGCGGTTGTCCTCGCCGTCAACCTCGTAGAAACGGTGCCGGCTCTGTCGGACATACCACTTGGATACGTCCTCGTCGAAGAACGTCATCACGATCTTGGCGGCGTTCGTCGCCTCATACCGATCGAGGAGCTTGTCAGCTTCGGCCTCTACCGTTGCCAGACGCGAAAGGACCCACCGGTCGAGCAACGACCGGCGTGACGGCGCCGGATCCTTCTCGGATGGCACCCAGCCGAAGTTTGCATACTCGGCGAAAATGCCGGTGTACACGTTCTTGAACGTGAGCAGAAATCGGCCGGCAGTGTCACGGATTCCCGCCTCGTCGAACCGGCGCGGCGTCCACAGCTGACTCGAGGTCGTGAGAAAGAGACGGACCGCGTCTGCACCGTAACGGGGGATGACGGTGTTCGGATCGATGATGTTGCCGAGCCGCTTGGACATTTTCTGCCCTTCGGCGTCGAGAACGAGATCGTTGACGACAACCGCGCGATAGGGCGCCGTATCGCCCGGCGCCGCGTTCTGTGATTCGTGCGCCAGCTGGTTGTTGGGCAGCGCGTCGCCGAGACCGGTCGCAATCGCCAGCAGCGAGTAGAACCAGCCTCGAGTCTGGTCGATCCCTTCGGCGATGAAATCCGCCGGATAATAGCGCTCGAACTTTTCCCGATTCTCGAACGGGAAGTGCCATTGCGCGAACGGCATCGATCCCGAATCGAACCAGGCGTCGATCACCTCCGGGGTGCGCTTCATGATCGCGCCACACTTGCACTTGAACTTGTAGCGGTCGATGAAGGGCTTATGCGGATCGAAATCGTCGGCCAGCTTGACCCCGACGCGTTCGGCTAGCTCCGCGTATCCGCCGATCGCCTCGGCGTGCGAATCGTCTTTCTCGCAGACCCAGATCGGCAGCGGCGTGCCCCAGTAGCGGTCGCGCGAGACCGCCCAGTCGATGTTGTTGGTCAGCCACTCGCCGAAGCGGCCGGCGCCAACCTCCTGTGGATGCCAGTCGACGCGCGAGTTGCGCACCAGCATGGCGTCCTTGAATTCGGTGGTGCGGATGAACCACGACGTGCGGGCGTAGTAGAGCAGCGGCGTCTCGCAGCGCCAGCAATGCGGATAAGCATGCTCGAACGACGCGGACTTCCACAGGACTCCCCGGCGTTTGAGCTCGTCGAGAATGATCGGGTCTGCGTCCTTCACGAACATCCCACCGACCAGCGGCATGTCCGCCGGGAACTCGCCGCGCAGATTGACCGGCTGGAGAAACGCGAGGCCGTTTCGCTGTCCGGCAGCGTAGTCGTCGGCACCAAACGCGGGTGCCATGTGCACGACACCCGTCCCCTCCTCCGCAGAGACGAAATCTTCGCCGATGATCAGCTCGTGCTTGCCTTCCTTGTACTTCACCCAATCGAGCGGTCGCTTGTAGCTCTTCCCAACCAGCTCGGTCCCGCTGAAGGTCCGTATCGTCTCCCAGCGTTTCTCGTAATCATCGCCGAGGACCGCTGCGGCTCGGGAGAGCGCGAGAATGATCGTCTCGTCGGACTCGCCTTTCCTCTTGCGCAGCTCGACGTACTCCAGTTTTGGACTCACCGCCAACGCGACGTTTGATACCAGCGTCCACGGCGTGGTTGTCCAAACGAGTATCCGCTGACGCCCCGCCGACGACTTTCCGTCGACGATGTCCAGCGCCACGAAGGCGCTCGGATCCTTCACGTCCTTGTAGCCCTGCGCGACTTCATGACTCGACAGCGTCGTTCCGCAACGCGCGCAGTATGGGAGCACCTTGTGCCCACGATACAACCGACCGCGCCGGAACATGGTCGCCAGCGCCCACCAGACGCTCTCGACGTAATC
The DNA here is from genome assembly GCA_046724115.1 of Gemmatimonadota bacterium. Classification (GTDB taxonomy): domain Bacteria; phylum Gemmatimonadota; class Gemmatimonadetes; order Gemmatimonadales; family Gemmatimonadaceae; genus UBA4720. Next base: position 3,039 of record JBKOVX010000089.1, read on the forward strand.
GTTCGAGTACGTGACGTAGGGGTCGCTGTAATCGAGCCAGTAACCGATGCGCTCGCTCAGCGATTCCCAGTCGGCGCGATACCGCCACACGCTTTCGCGACACATCTCGTTGAAGCGCTCGACGCCGATCTTTTCGATCTGCTGCTTGGCGGTGCGAATGCCGAAATCGGTCTCGATACGCTTCTCGACCTCGATCTCGACCGGGAGGCCATGGGTGTCCCAGCCCGCTTTGCGCGCGACGTGGTTGCCGCGCATGGCGCGATACCGGCAAAAGAGATCCTTCACCGTCCGCGAGAACACGTGATGGATCCCGGGCTGCCCGTTGGCGGTGGGCGGACCTTCGAAGAAGACGAACTCGGCCTTCCCTTCCGCCTGAGCAAGAGTCTGCTCGAAGAGCTTTTCCTGTTTCCAGCGGGCGAGGATTTCCTGCTCGAGATCGTCGGGAGAGCGGTCGGTTGGCAGTAGACGGAAACGCGCGCCCTCGTTCCCGCTCCCCGCTTCCGCCTTCCCGCTTCCCGCCGTTTTCGAAACCGGGCGGACTGCCGTCATTCCCTGGTCGGTCCGGAGGAGTTCGAGCCAGCGCCTCTCAACGTGCTCGCCACCACCTGCGAGTCTGAGGCTTCGACTTCGGATAGCTGGCGAGCAATCAGCGTGCGCATTTGCGCCAGGTAGGTCCGGCGCGATCGATCCAGATTATCGAGCTCTTCCTCCATTCTTCGCACGTCGGCTTTCGCTGCCTCGATTATGCGCTCTCCCTCAGCCTGCGACTCTCGAATGATCAGCTGTGCCTCACGCTCCGCCTGTTCGCGAACGTCGTCGCGCAGTTGCTGCGCGGCGATCAGCGCATCGTTCAACGCCTTGTCGCGCTCGCGAAACGCCCGCAACTGCTCGTGAAAGCTGCGCGCCTTCGAGTCGAGGTCCTGATTGATCCGAGTAAGCCGCTCCATCTCTTCCGCGACCTGATCCCTGAACTGGTCGACGCGCGCAGGATTGTAGCCGCGGAGGGCGCGGCCGAAGTCATAGCGGCGAACGTCCAGTGGTGTAAGATGAAACGCTTCGTCGATCATTTAGCCCTCGCTCCGAAGAGGGTTGTTCCCAGCCGAACCATTGTCGCCCCTTCTTCTACGGCGATCTCGTAATCGTTGGACATTCCCATCGACAGCTCCGTGGCCGGGTGACCCGCTCCGACGAGAACATCGCGCACCTCACGCGCCTCGGCGAAGGTTCGATGCAGGACCGACTCCGTGGCAGTAAAGCTAGCCATTGTCATCACGCCGCGGACGCGGATCCCCGCCAGCGTCGCCAGTCGCTCGGCCTCGGGCAGCAGCTCGCTGATCGTGTATCCGCCCTTGCTTTCCTCACCTGAAAGATTGACTTCCACCAGCACATCGACCGCGCGGCCGCGCTCAATGCCGAACTCGCACACCGAGTCAGCCAGTCGGGCGCTGTCCAGCGAGTGAAGCAGGACGAAATGCTCCAACGACTTCACTTTGTTGCGCTGAAGATGTCCGATAAGGTGCCAACGCACGGGTACCTCGACCCGGCGCAGCTTCTGCAAAGCTTCCTGAACTTTGTTCTCGCCAACGTCGTGGAGGCCGGATCCGTACGCGGCTCGCACAGCTTCGGGTCCGTGTGTCTTGGTTACCGCGATGATGTTGACTTGCTGTCCGTGCCCGCCTCGCACTATCGCCGCAGCAATTCTTGCCCGCACTTCGGCGACCCGCTCAGCCAGGCCAGGAAAAGCCATAGCTACGGAATTTAGTCGGGGAGGTGTTGCCGTTCAATTAATCGGCGTCGGCGTTTCGCGCAGAGACCCCTGTTCTTCCATTCACCAGTCTTTGCGCTTTAATCGCTCTAGAAATCCTGGGTCGTCTGGACCCTTTACGCTAACCGTCACAGCGCCGGCGTACGCGCTGCCCGTCACCCGCACGATCTTCTCACGGTTCGCCATCGACGGGCTCGCGCGGTTCTCGTACTTGAGCGTGAACGTACCCATGAAGGAATCACCATCGCACTCGACCGCAATGTCGGGAGGAACGGTAATCTCGACGTTGCCGAGCACGGCGACCGCTTCAATCACCGACAACCCATAACCCACTCCGGCGCGCCGCAGATCGAGCTCGACATTTCCGAGAACCGCCAGCGCGCGGAAGCGACGGGGTAGCTCCCAAGGTCCTTGCCGCTCGGTGTTGCTTAGAAATGAAACGACTCCGGTAACGCCGCGCGACTCGGGGACGATCTGGCTGCTCTCGCCCTCGGGCCGGCCGTAGGACGGGTTCGTCAGGCGGTGATCTTCGGCCTTGAATTCAGACATCGCATCTGGAAGTTGGTCCTGTCGCCCTACGAGTCAACTTCGAATTTAGTTTAGGTTGTCCGACCGAACAGCTTGCCGAGCAGTCGCACGATGTTCTGCATGTTTCGACTGATATCGTTGAACATCACCGTGACAAACAGCAAGCCGATAATGAGTAGTCCTCCTTTCAGGATGCGCTCTCTCGTTTGAGTGCTGAACGCGCTGCCTCGGATGCTCTCGGCGATGGTCAGCAGGATCTGTCCGCCGTCGAGAATCGGGATCGGCAGAAGATTGAAGACGGCGACGTTGATGCTGATGAGGGCGATGAGAAGCAACAACGTCTCGACTCCACCCTGCGCCGCCTGCACCGACACCTGCGCGATCGCGATCGGGCCGCCCAGATCCGAGACGCCGACGCCGTGCAGCAGCGCTCCCAGCGCCGAGAATATCCTGCTGCCGTTGTCAACGGTGAGATTCCAGGCCTCGCCGAACGCCTGCCCGACGGATATCGGCGTGAATCCTTCAGTCGCCACCATCCCGATCCTGCCGACCGAGCGCCTCACACCCGTGCGCGGATCCGGCACCATCTCGGCCACGGGCGTCACTTGAACCTCGATGGTCTTACCCTGGCGAACGATGCCGAGATCGAGCGTCCGTCCCGCGGAGGCACCAATCGTATCGAGCAGCATCTCCCAACGGTCGAGTCGGTGGCCGTTGAGCGTCGCAATGCTATCCCCCGGCTGGATCCCAGCCGCAGCCGCTGGCTTTCCGGGAGTGACGACAGCCGCCACGGGAATCGGGGTTGGCATCCCCGAGTGCAGGAGAAGCCCGGCGTAAATGCCGTAGGCCAGGAGCGCGTTCATAAATACGCCCGCCAGCATGATGAAAAGCCGGGCAACCAGCGGCTTCGATTCGAACCAGCGTGATTCCGGAATGGGTTTCGGCCCGAATGGAATCATTGCGTTCGGATCGTAACCATCGTTCGGATTCGCCGGGCGCGTTGCCGAATTCTCGCTGCCGCCTTCCAGGAACGCGGTCGCCTCGTCTTCGCGCGACGCCATGCGCACGTAACCACCGAGTGGGAGCGCGGCGAGGATGTATTCCGTCTCGCCGAATCGCTTCTTCAGCAGCGAGGGACCGAAGCCGATCGAGAAGCGCGGCGCGTAGACACCCGTGAGCTTGGCGGCGATGAAGTGCCCAAGCTCGTGCACGAACACCACCAGCCCGAAGACGATGATTGGCGCGAGCCAGCTCAGCACCGGAACATCTCCTGAACGTGACGGCGGGCGGCGGCATCGGCGGCGAGAAGCTGCTCGCGTGTGTCGGAAGGCATCCCGCTCAGCTTGTCCAGCGCGGATCCGATGCCCCGCGCAATAT
>JBKOVX010000350.1:0-6608 GCA_046724115.1 Gemmatimonadota bacterium
GAGTACGGCAATCGGACCGGGGTCGACGGCGAGCGGCTCGCCTACAACAGCCGGATGGCAGCCAAGGTCGATTCGGCGGCGATTCAGGACGGCTTCGGCATCTATCACCACAGCTTCTTCGTCACCAGCGATGGCGAATGGGCGGTGGTGCAGCAAGGTATGCGCGACAACGATGGCAGCGCGCGCCGCTACCACTGGCTCGGATCCGCGGTTTCCGATTTCGTCAATGAGCCGCATGCCGCAATCGCCACCGATCAATCAGCGGATGCGGTTCTCAACATGGTCGCGGCGGAGTCGTCACCGGCGCGGACGGCGTCGACGGAGTTCGCGCGACAGGAGCCGCGCGTCATCGACAAGGAGATCGCGCGCGTGATCTCAATGGCGCTGCCGACGCGCCAATGGGTCGACATCAAGCAGGACATCAATCCTGCGCACCTGCGCAAGGTGATGCTCAGCACCTACGAGGCGAGTCCGCAGAATTATGAGCAGCTGCTGGCGATTCCCGGAGTCGGACCGAAATCGGTGAGGGCGCTGGCGCTCGTTGCCGATGTCGTCTACGGAAATCCGGCCAGTATGCGCGATCCGGCGCGATTCAGTTTTGCGCACGGAGGAAAGGACGGACACCCATATCCAGTCAATCGCGTCGTCTACGATCAATCAGTGGAATGGCTGCGCGATGCAGTGGGGAAAGCGCGCATCGGACACAGCGAAAAGCTGAAGGCTCTCGAGCGACTCGCGGACTGGCAACAGTAATCTCTTGGACCTGACTTCTCCGCACGCGTTCTGGCTCCTCTCCAACGGAGTCGGCGATGTGCCACCGCCACTCACCCAGGAACGGCGCTGCGACGTCGTCGTGATCGGAGCGGGCATTACCGGAGCGCTCGTCTCCGACGCTCTCACGTCGGCGGGATTGTCGGTCATAACCGTGGATCGACGACATCCGGCCCACGGCTCGACCTCGGCGTCGACTGCCTTGATCCAGTACGAGCTGGACGTGCAGCTCAACGAGTTGATGGACAAGGTCGGCGCACGCCGAGCACTGGATACCTACCATGCTGCCGCGGACGGCGTCCGACTCATCATGCGTATCTGTGGTGAGTTGGGAAAGCCGGTCGGATACCGCGAGCGATCGACTATTTACTTCGCGTCACGCACGCGTGACGCCGACGGCCTGCGCAAGGAGTGCGCAGCGCGCAACCTGGCGCAGCTGCCGTGTGAGCTGCTCGATCACCGCGCATTGGCGAGCATCGTCGACTTCAAAGCACCTCTCGCGCTTCGCACGACACTCGCCGCGGAGATCGATCCGTGGCGCATGACGCGCGCCCTGTTCGACCGCTGCCAGGAGCGCGAGCTCGAACTGTATGGGCGGACGGAAGTCACGCGAATCGTGCCCGATAAATCGCACATCGAGGTGCGCACGGAGCGCGGAAAAATTCGGGCGCGGCACGTCGTTGTCGCGGCAGGATATGAATCGGAAAAATTTCTGCCGAAGCGCGTCGCAGATCTTAACAGCACCTACGCGATCGTGACTGAGCCCGTGAAATCGTTCGATGGATGGCGCGACCGCTCTCTGATCTGGGAATCGGCGCGGCCGTACATCTATGCGCGCACAACGAGCGACGACCGGATCATGGTCGGTGGAGCAGATGATCCTTTCCGCGATCCTGAGCATCGCGACGCGCGTGTGGCCGCCAAAGCGGAAAGGCTTCTGAAGCGAACTCGGCGATTATTTCCGCGGATCGAAATGGAGCTCGCGTACGCCTGGGCGGGGACGTTCGCTGAGACGAAAGATGGGCTGCCCTATATCGGACCTCATCCGCAGCGCGATCCGCGAATTCTGTTCGCTCTCGGCTACGGGGCCAATGGGATTCCCTTCAGCGCCATGGCAGGCGAAATCCTGACCGGAATAATCCTCGGTCGTGACCACCCCTACGGGGACACATTCGTTTTCGATCGATAGCTGCTCTGCCGACGAATCAACCTCATCAGTAGCAACCGTGAGGATTGAGCTCGGCCCGTTCTGCTTGAGCTTCGCCAAGCACCCACCAATCAACGACTTACATATCCTCCCGGACGCCAGGATACGATCGCAGCTTTGTGATTTGCTTGTAGTCACATGTTTACACAAGGCGTCAGGCTTTCCGCAGTCAATGTTGCAGATTGTTCCGGCCCAAACCCGGTAGCTCAGCGACAGATAAATCGTCTATAGACGATGCCCGTACCAACATCGGAACCCGGAACGATTAACGCCGCCCAGCCCGCGACGCAGACTACGCCGCGCGCTCGAGCGAAATTCCCCCTCCCCTTCCCCCGCTTCGAGAGCCTGCGCAGCAGAATTCTCGCCTTTGCGGTGGTTGCGACTTTGCTTCCGGCGGGCACCATGTTGGGCGTCTTCTACACACAGAATCGCCGCGCGCTCGAGAAGAAAATCAACGAGGATTTGCTGTCGGGCAGCGCACAGAGCGCGCGCGCAACGGGCGTGTGGCTCAGAGAGCGTCTTTACGACCTGCGAGTATTCGCCGGTTCCGACGAAGTCGTCATCACTCTCGATCGCGGCGGTCGGCTCACGCCGACCTCGCCCACCGAGGGAAGACTGCGCGATTACCTGGTCTCCCTGCACGAACGATTCAGCGACTTCGAGAAGCTGATGGTGCTCGACCTCGACGGGAAGGTCATCGCCACCAGCGCGCCCGAAGCGACCAAGATCCCATTGCCGGCCGACTGGCAGCAGGTCCTCAAGTCGGACAACCAGATCGTCGGCGACGCATACTGGGATCCTGTAGCCAAGAGAGCAAAGCTGATCGTTGCCGTCCCGGCGCAACGCGCCGACGGACGACTGCTCGGCGCCTTTGCCGCGGAGCTCAATCTCGCCCCGGTGCAGCTGCTGCTGCGCTCCTTTGCGCCAGACAGCACCGGCGCGATTCATCTCGTCAACACCAAGGGCGCGCCGATCGCCAGTTCTGACGGAGTGTCGGAGCAACTGATCAAGAATCCGATGCCCGCGCCGACGATGAAAAAGCTTCGCGAGCGCGCGCGAGCGCCTTTCGAGTACGGCAGCTTCTTCAACCGTGATGTGATCGGAACCCTCGAGTACGTGCCGCAGGTGAACTGGGCGGTGATCGCCGAGATCTCGGCGGAGTCAGCGTACCTGCAGGTTCGGCGTTTCCGCGACGTCGCGCTGGGCGTGATCATCTTCCTGTTGATTGCCGTCACCGCCGCCGCGTATCGACTTGGCCGCCTGATAGCGCGTCCTCTCGATCGACTGACGAAGGCGGCCGGTGAAGTCGCCGCCGGCGACCTGACGGTCGACCTACCCGCCGCACCGGGAGGCGGAGAGATCGGCTATCTCACCGACGTGTTCAATCACATGGTCTATCGACTCCGCGACGGACGCGCCGAGCTCGATCGCATCAACGAGACTCTGCGCAAGAAGAACGACGAGCTAGAACTGCTCTCCACCACCGACAGTTTGACGGGGCTGTCGAACCACCGCTCGCTGATGAAGCGCCTCGACGACGAAGTCGCCCGCTTCAAGAAGGAGAAGCGCGGATTCTCCGTGCTCGTGGGCGACGTCGATCACTTCAAGCAGTACAACGACGCTTTCGGGCATCCCGCGGGCGACGAAGTGCTGCAGACGATCGCCGAGATCATGCGCGATTCAACGCGCAAAGTGGACTGCTGCGCGCGCTACGGCGGCGAGGAATTCGTCATCGTGCTGCCCGACACCGCAGCAGCCGACGCGCTGGACACCGCCGAGCACATTCGCGCGCGTGTCGCGGCCAAGAAATTCAGCGGCCGCAAGATGACGCTCAGCATCGGCGTCGCAACTTTCCCTGAAGACGCCGATGATGCGGAGTCGATCATCGCCGTCGCCGACGAAGCTTTATATCAGGCGAAACGTGAAGGGAGAGACCGTACCGTAAGGGCGCACAGGCTCAAGAAGACCGGATAGAGATCGGCCTCAAGGCGGGCCGTAGATCAAGGTGGGCCGTTGATCTAGCCGCGCAAAAGCATCACAAAACTAAAACGGGGAGTACTCCGGCCCGCCTTGACCAAGTGAACCTACGGGCGCGAGACGAGCGTTCGATGAATCCAGCCGCTGCGCCCACTGCTGTCATCCGTGATGCGAATCCACTCGTCGGCGTATGAGTACGCCGTGATCGAGCTGTTCGGGTCAGCGGAAAACGAGACGCTAAAGTTGGTGCCGGGGCCTTCGCGAACGTTGCCCTTGGTGGTCGTCTTCAGCTTGATCGGAACCGCGAACAACGTTTCGCCCGGGCGAGCTTCCAGGTTGTTGGAGCCCAAGCGTCCGCGGTACGACGAGGCGACAGTCTTCGCCTGGTTCGCGAGGTAAAGGGCGCCGCCATAGTTCTGCTTGTCGAATTCGGTGGCGCTCTGCTTGACGAGCCTGCCAACCTGAGTGGCTTCCGGCGGATCCTGATTGCCAGCTCTCATCGTCTGCAGCGCGACTTCCGCCTCGGCCATCGCCGATGCGGCCTGGGCACGACTGGCGACCGATTGGAGCTTCGCCATCGCGCGAACGACTTCGGCGCGTGTGTCTTCCAATCGCGTTTGCAGGTCTTCGATCTGCGCATCACGGGCCAGGAGCTGCAGCTCGAGCCGCGCGGCGCGCTTGTCGTCGGCGGGGTCGCGGACGTTGACGGTATCGTGAACGATCTTGATCGTCGGCGGCGGCGCCACAGGTTTGGGCTGCGCACAGGCAGCAGTGATGCCTACCCCGGCAATAAGTAGTAAGGAATGACGCACTGTAAAGAATCCTGTTCGATGAGAAGGGCGGCGGACGGTCGCCCCTTTCACGGCTAACGAACGAACGGGCAAGGAGTCACATTAAGCCCTCTTTGCCTGGCCCCCGACCCTGATATGACGAGGATAAAGGCGCTTTTTCTGGCCCTGGCAACTTTGGCTTCCCCGGCTGCCATTTGCGGACAGGCGACGCCGTGGATGTTCGGACCATTCGAGAAGCCGAAAGAGGTCAATCCCATCATCGCGCCCAGCGCTGCGGCGACCTTCATGTCGCCGATGACCGACAGTGTGGTCAAGTGGGAGGAGCTGGCGACGTTCAATCCAGCGGCAGTCGTGAGAGATGGGAAGGTCTACGTGTTGTACCGGGCGGAGGACGCGTCGGGAAAAACCGAGATCGGCTTTCACACGTCGCGTCTCGGTCTCGCCGAGAGCAGCGACGGATTGAGATTCACGCGCCGGCCCGCGCCAGTTCTATACCCGGACAAGGATGCGCAGGCACGCTACGAGTGGACCGGCGGCGTGGAAGACCCGCGCATAGTCGAGACCGCGGATCACTCCTACGTTCTCACCTACACGCAGTGGAATCGCGACGTGCCGCGGCTGGCAGTGGCGACGTCGAAGGATCTGGTGCATTGGACAAAGCACGGACCGGCGTTCGCCAGGGTGGAGAACGGGAAGTACCTAAGGATGGAGACAAAGTCGGGCGCCATCGTGACGAGAGTGGAGGGCGATCATCTCGTGGCGACGCGTGTGAACGGGAAGTACTGGATGTACTTCAACGTGCCGGACATCATGCTCGCGACATCCGACAATCTTGTCGATTGGATGCCTCTCGCCGACTCCGATGGAAAGGTGCTGAAGGTTCTGTCGCCGAGGCCGGGGTACTTCGATTCGTGGCTGGTGGAGGCGGGGCCGCCGGCGATTCTTACGGAGCGCGGGATCGTTCTCGTTTACAACGCGGGCAACAGCGGGCAGTTCGGCCAGCGGGGGTTGCCGCAGCGAGTGTATACCGGCGGACAGGCGCTGTTCGATGCGCAGAATCCCATCAAGTTGATTGGCAGATTGGACGAGCCGTTCATTCGGCCGACCGAGGATTATGAGAAGACGGGGCAGTACAAGGAGGGGACGACGTTCACGGAAGCTTTGATCCCGTTCAAGGGGCGGTGGTTTCTCTATTACGGGACGGCGGACTCGAGGGTTGGGGTAGCTGTGTGGGACCCAGGGCGAAAAACGGCCAAGTAAGACTACCGGCGGGGGGCTATGCGCGGAACGGCTTGGGGCTGCGCGCTATCTGGCGAACGAGGCTGTAGATCTTGAGCAATCAAACCGAGATCCCGCTGCGAATCACGCTACTTCGAGTACCGCCGGGCGTTGTGTTCGCGTTGCAAAGGGGGAAGTCTGGCGTGCGCGGCAACGTCGAGCTCGTTCAGCCGACGCGCCGGGACCTTGATACGCTTTCGTTCGATTTTTCGGTGCGCGTTGAGCAGGGGAAGAAAGGCGCGCGGCCGCGATTCCTTGGTGAATTCACGCAAGGTCCGGCCGACAAGAGATTCGTGTACGTGAATTCGGGGAGAAGCGCGGGACAGGCAGACACTCTTTGGAATCGACGGGCCAAGATTCCGCTCAGCACGATTAGCGCGGCGCTTATCGACAAGGTTCGAGCGAAGCCAAACACCATTCTCGAAATCGAGATCGAAGGTACGAGCCGCGATGGTGGACCCGTGTGCGCAAGCCTTCTCTCTTCGACCGCGTGGCGTTCGGTACCGAGATAGCGCGAGTGCGCAAGCTTGCGCTCTTGCTCTCATTGATTGGCGGCACGAGCGCGTGCTCGAGTAGCTCAGTCG
>JBKOVX010000277.1:0-2512 GCA_046724115.1 Gemmatimonadota bacterium
AGCGCAGCGCCATTCGGACCGCGGAACACCATCGGCATCTTGAACTGTCCGCCCGACATGTAGAGCATCTTCGCCGCGGCGTTGACGACTTCGTCGAGCGCGAGCAGCGCGAAGTTCCACGTCATGAACTCGACGATCGGACGTAGTCCGACCATCGCCGCTCCAACGCCGACGCCGGCGAATCCGAGCTCGGTGATCGGGGTGTCGACGATACGCATCGGACCGAATTCGTCGAGCAATCCTTTGGACACCTTGTACGCGCCGTTGTACTGCGCGACTTCCTCACCCATCAGGAAGACGGTGTCGTCGCGCTGGAGCTCCTCACGGAGCGCCTGGGTCAGAGCGTCACGATAAGTAACGACGGGCATCAGGAGCTCGTGTCCGAGTAGACGTCGGTGTAGAGCTTCTCGAGCGGCGGCTCCGGACTGGCATCGGCGAAATCCCATGCGTCCTGGGCCATTGCCTTTGCCTCGTCGTCGATCTTGGCCATCTCGCCTTCGGTGAGCTCGCCGGCCTCGTACATCTTGTTGTGGAGGAGGAGAATCGGATCGCGCTTCATGTTCTCCTCGAGCTCGTCCTTGGTGCGATAGGTCCCGCTCACTGCGTCGGACATCGAGTGGCCCATGAAGCGGTAGGTCTTCATCTCGATCAGAGTTGGACGTTTTTCCTTGCGTGCCCGCTCGATCGCGCGCGCGATGCACTCACGCACCGCGAACACATCCTGACCGTCGACGGTCTCCCCTTCCATGCGATAACCCTTGGCGCGGATGAGCATGTCTTCGTTGGCAGTCGAGCGGGAGATGGAGGTCCCCATGCCGTAGCGGTTGTTCTCGACAATGAAGATGACCGGCAGATCCCAAAGCGAAGCCAGGTTGAGCGCTTCGTGGAACGCACCGATGTTGACGGCCGCCTCGCCGAAGAAGCAGACGCAGAGCTGGTTTCCACGGCGATACTTGATGGCGAACCCGACTCCCGCCGCGATCGGAACGTGACCACCGACGATGCCGTGCCCGCCGAGGAAATTCGTCTTGGCGTCGAAGAGGTGCATCGAGCCGCCCTTGCCGCCCGACACCCCGGCTTCGCGTCCAAATAGCTCGGCCATGATCGCGCGGGGGCTGATACCGCGCGCCAACGCCTGTCCGTGATCGCGATAGGCGGTAATGACATAATCGTCGGGGCGAATCATCGACATCACGCCGGTAGAGACGGCTTCCTGTCCGATGTAGAGGTGACAAAAGCCACCGATCTTTCCGAGGGCATACGCCTCGGCACAGCGCTCCTCGAAGCGGCGCTGGATGAGCATCGAACGCAGCAGTTCGCGACGCAGCTCCGGAGTCGTGCCCGCGACGTCAGCCGGCGGGCTCTCTTTCTCGATCACTGTACCGATCTCGGGATCCTTTTCAGCGGTTGGTCCAGTGCCGTCATCGGTCAGCCCGACGTTCTCCTGGCCGTCGGTTGATGCCGGCTTCTCTTTGCGCTTTTGAATCGGAGCGCGCTTGGCCTCGGTGCTCATACGCCGGCTGCCTGAACCTGCTCCCAGGCGTGATAGCTGGAGCGAACGAGGGGTCCTGATTCTACGTGGCGGAATCCCATCTCCATCCCAATCTCGTAGAGCTCTCTGAATTCCTGTGGAGTGTAGTAGCGATCGAGCGCGATGTGGGCGTCTGACGGCCGCAGGTATTGCCCAAGTGTCAGAATGTCGACGTCGACTTCGCGCAGATCGCGCATGACGGCGACGACCTCTTCTTTCGTCTCGCCCATGCCGAGAATCATCCCGGTTTTCGTCGGGATGTCGGGGGCAACACGCTTCACGTAGCGGAAGATGTCCATCACCCGCGGGTATCGTCCGCCCGGTCTCGCCTTCTTGTAGAGTCGAGGCACTGTCTCTGTGTTGTGGTTGTAGATCTCGGGACGCGCCTCCAGCACGGTGCGAATGCTATCGTGGTCGCCCTGAAAATCCGGGACCAGCACTTCGACTGAGCAATCTGGAATGCGCTCGTGGATCTGTCTGATGGTCTCGGCGAAGACCCAGGCGCCGAAGTCGGGGAGGTCGTCGCGATCGACCGAGGTTATCACGGCATGCCTGAGACCCATCTCGGCGATTGCTTTTGCCACTCGGTGCGGCTCGGCGATGTCGTATTTGGGTGGACGTCCGTGGGCGACAGCGCAGTACGCGCAGTTTCTCGTACAGACGTCGCCGAGGATCATGAACGTGGCGGTGCCGTGCTCCCAGCATTCGCCGACGTTGGGGCAGTGGGCTTCCTCGCACACGGAGTGGAGGTCGAGCTCACGCATCAAGCTCTTGAGCCGCATATAGTTGGGGCCGCCTGGCGCCTTGACCTTGAGCCACGACGGTTTCCGCTCCGGGAGCGGCTCGGCGCGGTGACGCCCCATTATCTGATAAAGAGTATCTGGCATCTGTTGGGGCCGACGGGGAGGAGAGGGTCCGTCGAGCTTAGGGAATCTACATCAAAAACGGTCTGGGCGAAATTGTGACAGGTCGTGGCTAAGT
>JBKOVX010000164.1:0-3891 GCA_046724115.1 Gemmatimonadota bacterium
TCATGGAGGGCCGCGCTCCGACTGAGTTCACGCTCAGAGAGAAAATGGATTTCATCGTGCAAGGCGTGTTGTCCGGAAAAATTTTCGAATTTGTCAAGCCCGCAAATATGTCGCTATGGAAAGAGCTATCAGGTTATTTCGCACGGTCGGAAGTAAAAGCGAAACTGGCCGAGCAATTAAACGGAGTTAACGAACCGGAGCGCCGCACATTTCTCATGGCCAACATGGTCGCCGAGCAGCTCGCGTTTCGATTTTTCAAGAAATTCGTTCAGCAAATCAGCAGCGGCAACATGGTCGAGAGCATGCAGGCTCTGAGCGCGATTGCGCCGATCCTGGTAGTTCTCACCCCATACATCTACGGGTTTCACAGTCAGGCGCCCTCGCGAAAATGGTTGCGCGCCATTTTTAAGGAATTGACCAGCGAAATTCCGATCGCTTTGCAAAATCGCAAACGCGCGTGGTTCACCGATACCCTGGAAGATGTTAATGGCGTGGCAACAACCATTCAGAAAATGACCGCAGCCGGAGCGACTGCGGGGAAAGAACTCATCGTCGTGACTTCTCGCAACAGTCTGCATGTATGCAACATCCCTATCAAAAACTTCCCGCCCATCGGCGAATTTGAGTTGCCGGAGTACGAGCTGCAAAAATTAAGTTTCCCGCCGATTCTCCAGATGCTGGACTACATCCAGCGAGAAAGGTTCAGTGAAATTATCATCAGCACACCGGGGCCGGTGGGATTGACCGCGCTTCTCGCAGCCAAGATGCTCAACCTGCAAACCAGCGGCATTTATCACACTGATTTCCCGCAATACGTCCGCATCCTTACCGAGGACAGCTTCCTTGAAAGCATGGCGTGGCGTTACATGCAGTGGTTCTATGGCCAGCTCGATACCGTTTTCGTTAATTCCGAAGAGTATCGGCAAAGCTGGATCAAGCGCGGGCTCGATCCCGCGAAATTGAAAATTCTCCCGCGCGGCCTCGACACCGACTTGTTTCATCCTGCTCGGCGCGAGCCGGTCTTCTTCGAAAAATTCGGCGCCCGCAACGGCGAGGTTCGCCTCCTGTATGTCGGCCGCATTTCACGGGAGAAAGACCTCGATCTTTTGGCAGTGGCTTACCGCCGTCTGCGCAAAGAGGGCTTACCTCTCCAGCTCTTCATCGTCGGACACGGCCCGTATTCCGATGCGTTCGCGAAGTCTTTGCCGGAAGCGGTTTTCACCGGGTATCTCAGAGGCATAGAATTGGCGACGGCGTACGCGTCGGCAGACGTGTTTGTTTTTCCCAGCACAACCGACACGTTTGGCAACGTCATCCTCGAAGCTCAGGCAAGCGGCCTGCCAGTTGTCGTTTCCGATTCTGGCGGCCCCAAGGAATTAGTGGAAGACAACGCTAACGGTCTGATCACCAAATCGCACGACGTTGAAGACTTCACGCGCGCGATTCGAGCGCTGGTGACGGATTCGGCGCTCCGGGAGCGGATGGGCAGATTTGCTCGACAGAGCGTCATCGATCGGAGCTGGCCCAGCGCCTTCGGCAAATTCTGGGCCGCAACCGACGTCTGAAACCGTGCTGTAGCCTCGCGCCGCGTTCAGTGCAGGTGCTAAGACAGCCTGCGACTCCGCTTCAGAATGTTGCGCGCGTGATCTACAGCTGCTCGCTGCGAACGTTTACCTTGGACGGCGGTATGATGGGTCGCTTCTGACTCGGACGATCGGGGACCGGTTCAACCATCCACTTCCAGTTGAGATGGCCAGTTTTGTCGTAACACCAGGCTGCGCCACCGTGTTTCCAGATCTCCCATCGCCAATGGTCGCTGTTGGCCGGAATGGCAAAAACGACAGTGACCGCGGCGGTGATCATTACCCCGCATAGCACTCCAATCAGAAATATGCGTCTTATTTTTTTGGTCCCCACATTTCCCTTTTACTAGAGTTCGAAGCTCGCAGGCAAGCCGGTTCCTTGTTTCGGCGGAATGGATCAGCCAGGTTGATGCGCACGCGATAAATCACTCATCTTTTGGTCGAATTCCTGATAATTCGAAAGGAGTCTCGCTTAATTCAATGATTCGAGAATACGGCAGGATCGACGGCGCGCCCTGGCCACGGCGAGCGATCTGTGGTCGCGCCATACCTCCGTCGAACACGCGCGACGCAGATTCACTTTTCGAATCAGAAGTTGAATAAATCACCAGTCAGTGAAGTCGAACGCCTCGTAAACCTTTTCTAACGGTTATGAAAAAACTTCTGTTTGCATTAACCATGTTGGCAGTGGTGGGGTCTGCGCTTCCGCAGGCGCGTGGTGCCGACGTATCGATCGATTTCTTTTACGATAATCTCTCCGGTGGCAACTGGATCGAGGTTGAAGGCTACGGCTACGGCTGGCAGCCAGACATCGCGGTGAGCGATCCGAATTGGCGCCCGTACACAGACGGATACTGGGCTTACACCGACTACGGCTGGACGTGGATCAGTTACGAAGATTTCGGTTGGGCGACGTATCACTATGGTCGCTGGGCGGACCTGGCGGACTACGGATGGCTCTGGTTGCCGGGAAGCGATCTGGATTGGGGACCGGCCTGGGTTTCGTGGCGGACCGGTGGCGATTACATCGGCTGGGCGCCTTTACCTCCACGCGGTCCGGGTGTCGTTTATGAAGGACAGCCCATCGGCGCCAGCGTGGACATCCAATTCGATATCGGGCCGGAATATTACAACTTCTGTGATATTCGCTTTATCGGTGAGCCGGTTTTGCGGGACCGCATCTTTCCGCCGACGCAGAACATTACCTACATCACCAACACCGTGAACGTGACCAACATCACGGTGCAAAATAATCTGGTTTATAATTACGGCCCGGATTATAACGTGGTTAACAGATACTCGAGCCGGCCGATTCAACGGCTCACCATCGAGCGGCAGCCCGCCGCTGATTTGTCCGCAGCAGTTAAATCGGGGGCGCTTACCAAGGTGCAAGGCAACAAGCTCCTCGTGGCTGCGCCGCCTAAGATCGCCAAAGCGCCTCCTACCGGTACGCCTCCCAAAGTGAAGGCCAAAGTTGCGCAACCAAAGGTCGAACACGGCTGGAAGGGTGTTCCTAACAGAGCCGAACTGGAACAGAAGATTAAAAAGGAAAATCCAAAGAGCGTTCCGCCGCCAACACGCGCGGCCGCGCGGCCAGGTGGCAGCGCGGCGCCGGCTGTAGGCGCGAGTCCGCCCGCTGCGGGCGGCAGCCCGGCGGGCGCTGCGCCTACTCCACGAGGCAAACCGGCGCGAATTCTGCCGGGCGCCACAGTACCTCCAGCGGCGCCGTCGGCTCGCTTCTCGCCTCCGCCATCCGGCCGCGCTAGGCCAACACCCGGTGCTCGGCCACCGCTTGAACGCGGAACTCCGCCAGGCAGACCCGCTGAGCGACCGACTCCGCCATCTGCGATCCACATGACACCGCCACCGGCAGAACATGGCCGGCCGCCAGCGCGACGGTTGGGCGAGAGTCCAAGTCCGGGGGCGGGTGTTCCCGGGAATGTTCCGCCGCAGGGTCGCGGCAGAGGACCTGAAAGGGAGCGATTCGGTACGCCACCGCCGGCGAGCGCGGGATCGCATGAAGGTCGCGCTGGCGGGCAGCCACCGGCAATGCGCGAGCATCGCGCTCCGCCGCCTTCCGGGGCTTCTGGCGAAGCGGCGCCTGGCGCGAGAGAAAGAGGGCAGGGCGCCTATGGGCAACCTGCCGGGCCACCACGAGCCGGCGCGCCAGCGAGAGCCGAGCGCGGCGCGCAGCCAGAGCGCGGAAAGAAAAAAGCAGAGAAAGAATCGCCACCGCCAGGGCCGCAGTAATTCCGGGGTCAACACGGGGAGGGAAGCTGCGTGCTGTAGCGTGCGCTGTCCTCAGCGC
>JBKOVX010000156.1:0-2217 GCA_046724115.1 Gemmatimonadota bacterium
CCAGACACCGCCGGAAACGGCGGCTTGATGCGCGGGTTTCCGCGCTTTCCTTCCAGCGACTCCATCAGCGCCGTTTCTTCACCGCAAATGTACGCGCCGGCACCCTTGTGCACGTGGACGTCGATTCGCTTCCCGCTGCCCATCGCGTTTTTTCCGATAATACCGGCAGCGTAGGCTTCCTTCACCGCCTGCTCCATCCAGTGCAGCGGCTCGGTGAACTCGCCCCGAATGTAGACGTACGCCGTCTCGGCGCCGATTGCGTATGCGCCGATGGCACAGCCCTCGACCAGTGCGTGAGGCGTCCACCGCATCAGCTCGCGATCCTTGAAGGTCCCCGGCTCCGATTCGTCGGCGTTGCAGCAGAGGTAATGAGGCTTGCCGTCACCCGGCTTCATGAACGACCACTTCAGTCCGGTTGGGAAGCCAGCACCGCCACGACCGCGCAGACCGGATTCCTTGACGACATTGACGATGTCGGCGGGCTGCATGTCGAGCGCTTTCTCGAGCGCCTTGTAGCCACCGCGCTTTTTCCAGCCGGCGAGAGTGCGAGCCTCGGCATCTCCAAAATACTTGGAGAGGACGGTGGTTTCTCTTGAGTGAGGAAGGTGCGGAAAACCCATTACGCAAGTTCCGCCAGAATCTCGGGGACTTTGTCTGGTGTCACTGACTCGATGAATTTTTCGTTGACCATCACCGGCGTCGCGAACCCGCAGGCGCCGAGACACTCGACCTCGATAACGGTGAATTTGCCATCGGGGGAGGTCACGCCAAGCTCGCCGGCGTTGGTATGGCGGAGGAAAGCCTTCACGACATCCTCGGCGCCGCAGATCCCGCAGGGAGAAGTCGTGCACACCTGGATGAAATACTTTCCCACGGGGTGCTGGTGGTACATGGTGTAGAACGTCACTACACCCTTGACGTACGCGGGTGTCAGATCGAGCTGCTCGGCGACCTCGGCCATTCCCTCTTCACTCACCCAACCTCGGTCTCGTTGCACGATCCAAAGGGCCGGCAACAGGGCAGCCATTTTTGTCGGATATCTCTTGAGAAGCTCGTCGAGCTCCTTCTTTACGTCGCCGGTAAAAACCGGAATGTAAGGCTCGTGCGACGCACGATCGTGCGACGCATAATCCGGTGATTCCAGTCCGCCGACCAGATCGGGCGAAGACGTCAACGGTCGATCTCTCCCATGACAATGTCGATGCTGGCGTTGATGGCGATGACGTCGGACAGGAGATGTCCCTCGACCATCTTCGGAATGGCGGCGAGGTTCACGAACGAAGGTGGACGGATGCGCCAACGTACCGGCTTCGCCGTACCGTCGGATACCATATAGTATCCCTTCTCGCCTTTGGGGCTTTCTACTGCGACGTAGGATTCGCCGATCGGGGGACGTGGTCCCTCCATCACGACCTTGAAGTGATGGATCATCGACTCCATCTCACTCGTCGCCTTCGACTTCGGTGGGAGGATGACGCGAGGATCGTCGATGTTGACAGGGCCTTCGGGCAGACGGTCGGCGGCCTGCTGCAGAATTCGAACTGACTGACGCAGCTCCTCGAATCTCACCAGGTAGCGATCGTAGACATCGCCGTTCGTGCCAACCGGCACCTCGAAGTCGTACGTCTCGTAATCGAGGTACGGGAAATCCTTTCGGACGTCGTAATCGACGCCGGACGCGCGAAGCATTGGACCCGAGAGCCCCCAATTGATCGCTTCATCCGGTGTCATCACGCCGAGTCCGATAGTGCGCCCGACCCAGATTGCGTTCTTGGTGAGCACGCGATCGATCTCGTCGAGCGTGTGCGGGAATGTGCGAGTGAACTGACGGAGCCCATCCATCCAGCCACTCGGGATATCGGCCGCCATTCCGCCGACGCGGGTCGCCGACGTCGTGAGTCGCGCGCCAATCCACTTCTCGAGCAGTCGATAGATCTCTTCGCGACGCTGGAACGCCCAGAGGAACGGCGTGAACGCCCCGATGTCGATGCAGAACGTGCCGAGCCAGACGAGGTGCGACATGATCCGCGACAGCTCGGACGCGATCACACGGAGGACCTTGCAGCGCTCAGTGACCTCGATTCCGAACAGGCGCTCGGCGCCGAGCGCGAAGGCGACGTTGTTGCCGATCGAGTTGAGGTAATCCTCGCGGTCGGTCCAACAGATTATCTGATTGTACTGGCGATACTCGCCAATCTTCTCGAAGCCGCAGTGGAG
>JBKOVX010000076.1:0-4376 GCA_046724115.1 Gemmatimonadota bacterium
CGGTGACGCAGGACGGAGTCACGAAGACGGGCACCCTGTCGCTGGTGGACGATGGTGTCGACTGCCACGACTAGTCGGGCCGGGCCAACGTAAATCTCAGATCAACGTAGAAATAGGGAGGACCAGATGAACGTAGATACGGACCCGATCAACGCACCCAGCGCGCGTCCGTATCGCCCCCAGTCGAGCGTCACTCGCATGCGCGCGGCTGGGGTTCTTTTTTAATCTGGTAGCTACTCACGTTCGAACAGAACGGGTGCGAAAAGTCAGTTGCACAGTTGCTCGTTGCCAGTAGACTGCGGTGCTTACCGGTCGGCCTAGCGTAAGGGGAGTCAGGCAGCTGTTGCTCTTGTGCGCCCGTAGGGGCGTCTTGCGGTAGTCACCCGGAACCGGTACCTGTGCTACTGGCTGCTCGCACCCGTTCTTATAGGGATGTCGAGTAGAGCTAGAACCGGAAGTCAGTTCTAGGCGGACGCCGCCCCATCGGTTCTAGCGATCCGCTTTGCCTTCTCGCAAAGACTGCGCAGCTCACCCTGGGAGAGCTCTTCCCAGCGGTGGGGGATCGGAATGAGCCGGCGCTTCTCGCTCAGGGATTCGAAGGTCAGCCACCCGCCGCCATAACCTTCAGAGAGCATGATGCGTCGCTGGGTCGTAACCCGACGATCCATGCCGGTGCGGCGTTCAGGGCCTCGCCAGGGGAGGATCCTTTGGCGGCGACGATCTTCACTCGTGACACGCCGCTCGACTTTTGTCGGCTGCGAGTCCCAAACCTGCCAGTAAGATCCGTCTCGATCTACGAAAGTACGGTAAGACATTATCTATGACCTCACGCGGTTTCCACACGCGGTGCGCTTCAGTGTCGTGCATGAAAGATGCCATTTTGGGCACCCTTTTGGAACTGCTTAAATATATGTTTTCCAAGGAGTTAGCCCTCCTTAGAAGGTTCTACCGTCCGAAGCTCGCCAGAGTTTCACTCATGACGTCGATCATCGACTTCGCGGTCCAGCGATCTCGGCCATTATAGAGGAAGGAAAAGGCAAGCACCTCACCATTTACGGCCGTGACGTACCCCGCCAGCGCAATGACGTCGTTCGTCGTGCCGGTCTTGGCGTGGAGGTTCCCTTCGGCGGGGGTGTTCCGCATACGCCGCCTGAGCAGCTCTGAGTCGCCAGCGACCGGAAGCGATGAATGGAGCCAGGGGCCCCAGGTCGCCTTGTGGGCGTACCCAAGAAGCTGCACCTGAGCTCTGGGGGTAACCCGGTCGAGGGTGGACAGGCCGCTTCCATCGGCAAAGACGAGCCGGGTCGTATCGGCTCCGACTTTCGTGGCGAAGAAATTGTCGAGCAGCGCGCTGGCGTTGGCCACGCTGCCGATTGTACTCCTCTCGGGACCACGGGCCGCGTTCCGGAACAGCAGCTCGGCGTAGTGATTGATGCTTTCTCGATTCATCGCTGCGATCATGCTGGCGAGCGGCGGTGAGAGAAGACCCGAGACTTTGACGGCACTCGCCGGAGCTTTGCCGAGCTGGATTCCGCCGTCGACCTTGATCCCGCGCGCGACCAGCGCGTCCCTGAACGCCCCGGTGGCGAAACTGGGGGGATCTTCCACGATGTACACGTATCTTCGCGTGCCGGCGCGCGAGCCAATCGATCCGTTCGCCATGATGGTTCCGTCGGCCTGCTTGCGGAAACCGAGTCGCGCTCCGCTCCCGGCAACGGTGCGCACGTTGGCAACGACACGAATCGCGCTGGTGGAGGGCTCGAGGGTGACGTTAGCCGGCTGGCCAGGTGAGGTCGGGGCGACAGCGACGGCGATGAGATTCTCGTTGAGCGAAAGCGCTGAGACTCGGGCGGCGTAGCCCGCCTGCAGATAACGGGTCAGCCAGCCGGCGGGAACTTTCTGATCGTCGAATCCGGATGCGTCACCAATGATGTTCCCGGTGATGCGCTTGATTCCTTTCTGCCACACCAGATCGGCGAGCTTGTTCATCGGCGCCGATGGACCGCCCGGCAGAAATTTTCCGGACAACGCGGGATCGCCGTCGCCGCGAAGGTAGAGATTCCCGGTTAGCGTCCCATCGGGACCGACAGCTCCATCGCGGAGCGCGTCGGTGCTGAACTGGTAATTTGGGCCGAACCTGTCGAACGCGAGCGCGCTCGTCAGCAGCTTCATCGTCGACGCCGGCAGCATCTCCTCGCCCGCGTTGTAGGCGTAGAGTGTGTCACCTCGCGTCAGCGAGACGACCATCCCGCCCCACATTCCGCTTCTTATCCGCCCCGCGAGGTTGGCGAGCGTCGTGGAGAGGTCGTCAGGGCTCCGCGTCGTGCTGTAGCGGACGGCGGGGACTACTGGCGGCCGGTTGCGATTCGGTCTTCTGACGCGACGTCTCGTCGACGTTCTTCTCGGGGTTTGACACTCAATGATGGTGGGAGTGGCGGCGCATGCAGTCAGCGCGGCGAGGATGGCGATCCGGATTTTACGAGAGAACATTTTCAGCGGTGAGCGTTTGAAACGGAGCGACGAGAGCGCGGAATTCCATCTGATGGCGAGAACGGTGCCATGCTTCATTCGCGCCCAGGCCTCGGGCTACATGCGCGGCTTCGCCTTGGAATATACCAGCGGGTTGGGTATTTTCACGGAAACAGAGTCGCATCCAACTGCACGAGAGGACACCGATGGCTGAACGGCCGCACAATTTTTTGCGCGAGGGCATCATCACCGGTTTCATCGGCGCGACCGCGATCGCGGTGTGGTTCCTGATCGTCGACACCATCGCCGGCCATCCTTTTTATACTCCGATCTTTCTCGGCAAGGCCGTCGTGAGCGTGCTTGGCAAGAACATGATGGGCGACACCGCGTTCACCCAGGTGCTCGGCTACACAATCTTTCACTACGCCGCATTCTTCATCGTTGGAATCGTGCTGACTGTGATCGTCCATCAGGCGGAACGCACGCCCGGGATTCTGGCGGGGCTGCTGGTCGCTTTCGTGATGATGACGCTCGGCTTCTACATGATTGCGGCGGCATTCTCGCTCTCGGCGCTCGGCGGCATGTCGTGGGCCCAGATCTTCATCGCCAATCTGCTGGCGTCATCGCTGATGTTGTGGTACCTGTGGCGCAAGCATCCAAAACTGGACCACCAGCTGAAACGCGCGCTGGAGGGAACCGACGACTAGGCAGTCGACGGCTTCCAGTCCACCTGAGCGCCCGCGGTCGAATCTTCGCCGCGGGCGTTCCATTTGAAGAACACCACGCTCATGATGATGATGAAGATGAGGCCGCCGGGAATCCACATGATCAGCGCGCCGAGCAGCTGATCCTCGATCGGGGTGAGAGGCAGCACTCGCGGCGCCGCGCTGTAGGCGGGATACAACACGTGATCGGCCATCGCGATGTAAACCGCGACGATCGACATCGGGATGCTCATGAGAAAGCTGTAGAGCATCTGGCCGGGATAGGCGAGGCGCGGAAACTCAGGGAGCTGGCTGAGCAGCGGCCACCACATTAGAACAGCGGCCGCCATGAACATGAGATGTTCCAGGATGTGGATGCCGTGGTGCGCCATCGCCGCGTTGTAGAACGGCGGCAGATGCCAGACGGCGAAGGTGACATTGAAGATGACGAATGCCATCGGGGCGCGGGTGAGAAAACGCGCCAGCGGAGCGATGCCTCTTCGCGAGAGAACTGGTCGCAACATCCAGCCGGGCGTACCCGCAAGAAGCAGTGGTGGCACCGCCAATGTCAGTAGCAGGTGCTGCACCATGTGGGCGCTGAACAGGTAGTCGTCGCTCAGATCGTGGATCGGACCATTGAGCGAGGCGAACATCACGAGCAGACCTGACCAGAAATAGATCTTCTGGCCGATGGTGGGTTGCCGCTGAAGTTTGCTCGAGGCCCAGATGTAGAGCGCGCCCAGCGCCGCGATGCCGATTACCGTACTCGGATGAATCGACCATCGCCACCAGCTCAGATTGGCGATGGGATGCAGCAGCGCCAGCGCGAACATTACTACATAACCTTGATGTAGAGGTGTCCGAACAGGAACATCAACGCGATCAGCGTCAGCGAGGCGATGAGAAGCGGGCCGGTGAAGAGGACGCGGAAAATCCGATGATCGTACTTCAGGTGCATGTAGAACATGACGACGATCGTGAACTTGAGCGCCGACAGAACCAGCAGCGTCGGCACGAAGCCGCGTGAGGCGACGAAAGACGGGACGTAATACGCCCAGACCTCGGCGACGGTGATCAGCGTGAGGATCGTCGCCACCTTCCAGTAGGTCGACCAGGTTGGATGCGAGTGTTCGACCTCGGAGGTCGTTGCGTGCAACGCCGCTTCCGCCGAATCGGGGATATTGGACATGCTGGCGTGAGATT
>JBKOVX010000247.1:0-4753 GCA_046724115.1 Gemmatimonadota bacterium
GCCCACCGCCAAGCGCACCCACTCCACCTCCGATAAGTAAGTTGCCCAAGTTGAGCAAGTCCACTCTTCGGTCGCGACGAGCGGATAGGTAAACCTGGACCTCCTGCAAGTGAGCCGTTTCGTAGTCAATACGCGCGTTCACGCTCTCCACATCCAGTGCGGATGCAATTACAACTCCCTGCAGACGCTGGGCAAGCCGCAATTCCCTGATGTCATCTCGTTTCGGCGCGGAGCGAAGCTGTACCAATTCTTCAACTTGCGAACGCACCCCAATCATTTCCGCCGTTCTCAATACACGCGGCGGCAGATTCTCGCTAGGCTCGGTAGTCTGTGCACTCAGCGTTGACATCAGCGCAGAAATGAGAACGATAAGTCCTAAAGCCTTCATCCTGCTCCTCCTCAGAATTGATCGCTGGGGCTCTGCGCTTCCTGCTGGCCCGAGCCCCATGAGATGTCCAAACCTGAGATTCATGTGTCGGGGTGGCCATGTGCGGCAGCTTAGAGACGGTCCGCGGTTTGGAGTTCCAGTTGCTTCTTGAGGCCCATGATCGTTTCAATTACGATCGCGTCCCCGACCGCCGTGTTAAGCAAGGCATGGTAAATGGGCCGGTTCGGCCATTCGATATGGAAATATTTCTCGATAAACGCGGAGCGTTCGTTATCAACGGTATCCACTGCCTCTTGTGCCTCCTTATCATCTAAGCCGCCAGCCGTTAGGCGGCGTAATTTCGCTTCCCTCGGCGCGTAGAGGAAGATGCGCAAAGTGTCGGTTCGATCGCGCAGGAAATGCTGGGACCCTCGTCCGACGACGATACAGTTGCCTTCAGATGCCGCCTTCTGGACCACCTGCTGCGTGATCCGCAAAATACTGTCAGCGTCCAGCAGCTTCAGGCGGTGGACATTCAGGCTGCCTTCGAAGCTGCCGCGTAGAATCGACTTGAAGAGGCGATAATAGAGCGGGTCTACCCGCTCCTCTCGCGCTTCGACCTCGGACTGTTTGCAGTTGCTCAACCGGGCAATCTCACAGGTGAGCAACTCATCCCATAATTTCCAGCCCAGGCGATCGGCCAGCTTGCGAGCGATCTCCCCGCCGCCGCAGCCGTACTCCCGTTCAATTGTGATGATATCAACCATGGTTCTTCCTAACCGACCGCCGCCGCCCCGCCGGCCCGGGGATCATTCTTTCTCAGAAGAAAAGACAGCCCGAACATAATCGTCGCGCCCAGCGCGAGAACTTTGAAGATATCGATGTACGCCAGGGTGGCTGCCTGCGCTTGCACGGCTTGGTAAAACGTGGCATGGGCGCGCACTAGCGCGTCTGGCGCACTCACTCCCGAGCGAACCAGTCGCTGGACGATGCCGTTGATCACGTTCTGAAAGCTTTGACTTCCCGGCGTTGCGTGACCAACCAGGATCGTCTGATGAAATTGCGAGCGCCGCGCAAGCAGGGTCGTGACCAGTGACGTTCCGACGCTGCTTCCGATATTGCGCATGAAATTGATCATGCCGGCAACGGCATTGTTCTTCTCCGGCGGCATTCCGACGTAAGAGATGAGCGTGATGGTCACGAACAGAAAACCCAAACCGGCGGCCTGCGCAACACGCAGCCATGCGGCCGCACTGAAGCTCAGGAACAAGTCGAGGCGCTGGGTCGAGTAGTACATGGCGATCGCCAAACACGCCCAGCCGAAGGCGATGATGAAGCGGGCCTGGAATTTGGTTGTCAGTTGCCCGACGATAGGCATGGCGAGCAGCACGACTACACCACCGCCAGAGAGGACCAGTCCCGCCAGTTCGGCCGTATATCCCAGCAGCGTCTGGAGAAAAAGAGGCAGCATCACCAAGCTGCTGAACAGCAGGATGCCCAACGTGAACATCATCAGGTTCGCGCTGAGATAGTTGAAGTTCCGGAAAAGGCGAACGTCAATGATCGGGTCCTTGCGGAACCACTCCCAGACAAGCAGGGAGAGCAGGCACACAGCGGCCACAATCATCAGGGTCAGGATGAAATGCGACCCGAGCCAGTCGTCCTCCTGTCCTTTGTCCAGGAATATCTGCAACGCGCCGACGCCCACCGCAAGCAGGGCGATCCCGATGTAGTCCAGTTTCACTCCCGCAGCTTTGAGCCGGCTCAGATACGGCGGATCTTCGATCAGCCGAAGGACAAGCCCTAGCGCCAGGATGCCGACTGGCAGATTGATGAAGAAAATCCAGCGCCAGGAATAATTGAACGTGATCCATCCGCCCAGGGTCGGTCCAATGGTGGGCGCCATGACGGCGGTGATGCCATACATGGCGAAGGCCAAGCCGCGTTTCTCGGGCGGAAATGTGTCTGCCAAGATGGCTTGTGCCATAGGCTGAAGACCGCCGCCGCCGACGCCTTGCAGCACGCGGAATACGAGAAGAAGACCGAGACTCGGCGCCAGCCCGCATAGAACTGAGCTCACAGTAAAGATCGCGAGACACACCATGAAAAACCGCTTGCGCCCAAACGTGACGGCGAACCAACCGCTGATCGGGAGGACAATGGCGTTGGAAACCAGATAAGAGGTGAGCACCCAGGTGCTCTCATCGTTGCTGGCGCTCAGACTGCCCGCCATATAGGGTAAAGCCACATTGGCGATGCTGGTGTCGAGGAACTCCATGAAGGCCGCCATCGCCACCACCACCGCAATCAGCCAAGGATTGTACCTGGGCACCCATGGAGCCTGTTCCAAGGGGATAGCCTGGGCAGCACCGCTCATGGCAAATACACCTTCGGCTCGACGCTCATGCCCGGGCGGAGCCAGTGGTCGCGGTTCTCACCCGGATCGAGAATGACCTTCACAGGAATCCGCTGGACGATTTTGACGTAGTTGCCCGTGGCATTCTCCGGCGGGAGCACACTGAAAAGCGGGCCCGTGGCCCCTCCGATGCTGTCCACGCGGCCCTTGTAAGTTCGGCCGTTCGAATCCACGCTGATGTTCACCCGCTGCGCCGGCCGTATATGCCCGAGTTGGGTCTCCTTGAAATTGGCAGTGACCCATACGTCTTCCAGCGGGACGATGGTCAGCAACTGCTGGCCGGGCTGCACGTTCAGGCCGACGACGACGGTCTTGTTCACCTCGCCGCTGACCGGCGCTACGATCCGGGTGTATTGCAGGTTGAGCTCAGCCTGGTCCAGCGCGGCGCGCTTTTGCTTTACATCGGCCACAGCAGAAAGCGCACGAGCACGGCTAGATGCTACTTGCTGCGGTCCAGTCTGCGCGTATCGGTGGCTTGCCTCCGCTTGGGCGAGCTTGCTCCTGGCTTGCTGCACCGCCTGCTGGGCGGCAGCCTCATTGGCGCGGGCCGCAGCCACCGTAGCAGTGCTGGCCCTGGCTGCAGCGACGGCGTTGTCGTAGATCTGTCGAGATACCTCCTGTTTGGCTACCAGCAGTTCGTATCGTTTAAGGTCGGCTTGCGCTTTTACATCGTTGGCAATCGCTTGGTCGACTTGAGCATGTGCCGCGGCAAGCTGCTTTTCGGCAGCGTTGATCCCGGCCTGAGTGTTTTCCACGTCGGAAGCGGCGGAGCTTAACTGACTTGAGGTGTTCACCGAAGTGATGGGAACAACGATGTTAAGCGAGCGCGCAGTCGCTTCCGCATTGGCCAGATCGGCCTGTGCTTTGTCGACGGCAACCTGATAATCCCGCGGATCGATCTCAGCCAGCACCGTCCCTTTGTCGACCCACTGGTTGTCACCAACGTTCACCTTGATCACATATCCCGAGATGCGGGAACTGACTGGGTAGAGGTGGACGCCCACTTGGGCATCGTCAGTGGACTCATAGCTGCTGAAGTAACGCCACAGGAAGAGGCCGCCGACGAGCACTATTGCGAGGGCCCCGATGATCAGCCAGAGCCGCCCCCGCTTCGACCGTCGCCGCGAAATCAACACCCGAAAGCGTTCACGGCGAGATTTGGGAGGTTCGATGGCCGGGACCTCCTCGGTCCTGTTGACCAGCGGGTTTGTATCTGGTGCTGCCATGGCCATTCACCTCCCTTTGAGGTACTCCTGAACGCCGGCTTCCGCATTACCGATTGCCCGCCCCAGCGCGATCTTGGAGACGTTGTACGAGTAGAGACTCGAAATCAACGACTCGTTGGCACTGGCGACAGACTGCTGCGCCTGGAGCACTTCGATGTTGTCGGTGACGCCTGCGCTGAACCGGTCTCTGGCCTGTATCAGTGTCTGGTTGGCCAGATCGACGGAACTGCGTGCGACTTCAACCTGGTCCGCTGCCGATTGCATATCCAGTAACGCGTTCCGTACATCCTGATCGATTTGTGCACGCAGGTTGTCGAGCAACTCACGACCTTGTCGGAGAGTTGCCTCTGCCTGCAGGACATCGCCGTGCACTTTGCCGCCCTGGAAGATAGGTATGTTCAGCGCAGCGGTTGCCTGCACCGTGCCATGAGAGTTGCCCGGATTGAGGCCGATGTCGCCGTAGTTCACGGCGGTGGAAACCGAGGGGTAATAACCGGCGGCCGCCGCCTTGCGTGCCAGTTCTGCGGCATGTACTTGCGCGAGCGCGCTCTGGTAGTCGGCGCGTGAGGCATAGGCGCGCATCAGGGCCTCGTCGAGGCTGATCTTGGTAGGTGGCGTGTAGGTCGCGGTGCTTGTCAACATTAATCCCTGGCCCGTGGGCAGTCCAACCACGCGCCCCAACACGATTTTCTGTTTGGCCAGTTCATTGCGCGCCGAAATGACCTGCTGTTGCCGGGTTTGCAC
>JBKOVX010000035.1:0-2583 GCA_046724115.1 Gemmatimonadota bacterium
ACATGTCTGTATTCAACCGAGTGGTTAATTAACCTATATGTTAAATAGGTACACTCGGTTTGGTTGTCAAGCGGGAAGGGGGAAGGGGGAAGGGGGAAGGGGGAAGGGGGAAGAGGGAAGGGGGAAGGGAGACGGCGGACGGGGGGCGGGGGGCGGGGGGCGGGACGGGGCAGCGTGCCACCGTCTCTTAGCCGTCCATCTTCCCTCTTCGCCCTTTCCCTTCTCGCTTCCCCTTACCCCTTCCCCCTTCCCGACTACTTGATCCTGTTGATCCACTTGCCGGTCGTATCCGCGATGTCGTCGAGGACCTCACCATCCGTCCTCCCCGACGACTTCAAAACGTGGAAGCTGTGGTCGGCGCCCTCGACCCAGTGCATCTCCCAATCCGTCTTCACGAGCTTCAGCACTTCCTCCATCAAGCTCGGCGTGCAAAACGGATCGCGGGTTCCGTTGAAGCAGAGCACGGGGACATTGATCGCCGGAAGGTGAGCGTCACGCAGCTGATCGGGTTTCCCCGGTGGATGCAGCGGGTAGGCGAGCAGCAGCAGTCCGCTACAGTCAAATCCCTCGGCGGCGAGCATCGAGCCGGCTCGCCCGCCCATCGACCGACCACCGATTATCAGCGTGCCCGGATCGAGCTCCGCGCGCACACGAGCAACTACGGCTGAGAACGTATCCTTGAGCCGCGGCATCGGGTCGGGCCGGCTCGACTTTTTTTCCTTGTAAAGGAAGTTGAACCTGACCACGCCGAGCCCGCGGGCGCGGAGAGCGTTGGCGGTCTGGAGCACTCCACGGTCGTTCATGTTCCCGCCGGCCCCGTGCGCGAAAACCAAAACGGTCTCGAGGTCAGCCGGGCCCGAGGGCGGCTCGAAGACGGCGGACGTTTCCTCTCCACCGACGGCGACCCGCCACTCGCCGCGCTCCAACTGTTGTCCACGTCCTGGCATGAATTCAAACATATCCTTCGTAACTCGTTCGCGTGATTCTTGCGCGATCACCAGATGATGAGAAAAAATCTCCCTCTCGTTCTCGTAGGTATCGCGACGGCTCTGGTCGCGGCATCGTGCGGAACGCCGGCGCGAATTCCGATCTCTGCCGAGACTGGCCCGCATCCGGTGATTCCGCCGCCCAAGGAATCACTGATTCCAGTCATGAAGGTCTACCCGGCCATCGGCTGGCCCGGTGACGAGACGCCAATTGCAGGCGAAGGACTCACCGTCCGCGCCTTCGCGCGCGGGCTGGACCATCCGCGATGGCTCTACGTTCTGCCGAACGGGGATGTCCTCGTTGCCGAGACCAACGCCCCGAAGCGACCCGATGATGCGAGAGGCATCAAAGGATTCTTCTTCAGATACTTTCAAAAACTCGGGGGCGGTGGACCGCCGAGCAGAAACAGGTTGATCCTGCTGCGCGACAGCAACGGCGATGGAATCGCGGATACGCGCTCGGTGTTCGTGTCCGACCTGCATTCGCCGTTCGGCATGACGCTGGTGGGCAACGACCTCTACGTCGCCAACACCGACGGCATCGTGCGCCTTCCGTACGCGCCCGGAGCGACCAACATCGTCGCACAACCGGTGAAAGTGATTGATCTCCCTGCCGGTCGCATCAACCATCACTGGACGAAGAACGTCATCGCCAGCCCGGACGGCTCAAAGCTCTATGCGGCCGTCGGATCCAACAGCAACGCGGCAGAGAACGGAATTCTTCACGAGAACGGACGCGCGGCGATTTGGGAGATCGATCGCGCGACGGGCAGGCATCGGGTTTTCGCGACCGGACTTCGCAATCCGGTCGGCCTCGCCTGGGAGCCGGAGACGCGCAAGCTATGGGCTGCAGTGAACGAGCGCGACGAGCTCGGCGCCGATCTCGTTCCTGACTACATCACGTCCGTGCGAGACGGGGGATTTTACGGATGGCCGTACACCTACTACGGCGTCCACGTCGACGAGCGCGTCGAGCCACAACGCCTCGACCTCGTCGCGCGCGCGATCCAGCCCGACTACGCGCTCGGCTCTCACACCGCGTCGCTCGGCCTCGCGTGGTCCGCGGGGGCGAAGGCCATGCCCTCGCGTTTCAGCAGCGGGATGTTCATCGGCCAGCACGGCTCCTGGAATCGAAAGCCGCCGAGCGGCTACAAGGTGATCTTCGTGCCGTTTGTGAACGGAGCACCCGCCGGTCAGCCGATCGACGTGCTCACCGGATTCGTCGGTAACGGAGGAAAAGCGATGGGACGTCCCGTGGGCGTCGCGATTGGGGCGGACGGAGCGTTGCTGGTTGCGGATGACGTGGGGAATACGATTTGGCGGGTCACTCGGGCGACACCGAGTCAATAGTCCTCTTTCCGCAATAGGTCCGGACTCCTCAATTAGTCCGCCGTCCGCACTGATTAGTTGGTCCGAAACCCTCAATCCGCAATCCGGACTGCTACCTGACGGGCGGCCGCGGACTCAGCCCCATTTCGTCGAGGAAGCGATGGCCGCCGGTTCCCCGCTCTCCTCGGGATTTTACGCGAGTCATTACGAGACGATCCTTGGTACGCGTCATTCCGACATAGAGCAGCCGGCGCGCCTCCTCTAGCTC
>JBKOVX010000389.1:0-3535 GCA_046724115.1 Gemmatimonadota bacterium
GGGCATTCCGTTCTTCTACCAGAAGAACGGCGAGATCATTGCGCTGGCCCTGCCGATCAATCTGACTGTCTGGTGGACAGTGTTTCGTCTCACCGCCTACAGGCGGACTTCCTTGGCCTCTTCCGCTGCCTTGTAGATCGCTTCCATCAGCTTGATCACGACCAGCTGATCGTCCGGACTCTCGTACGGGGTGCTCTCGTTGACCACAGCGATGAAGTGGGCCAGTTCCGCGCGATACGACTGAAGAAAGACGCTTTCGCGCGCCGCCGCTCCGCTCGGCGACACGTCGGTTGGTTTTCCGTTGAGCATTTTCACCACGCGTAGCGGGGCGAGACGCGCACTTCCGCGGCCGGATAGCACCTCGAACCACCAGCGCTCTTCCTGCCCAACATACGACCACGAGACGTCGAAGCTGAAGCTAATTCCCCCAGCGCACTCGACGTGGACGATCATCGAATCCTCGACGGTTGACGCGCCGCGCGCGCGGTCCATGTGCGCGGTTACTCGCACCGGCTCCGGAAAATCGGCGACCCACAGGGCGAGGTCGACGAGCGGGTAACCGTGCTCGAAGAACGCGCCGCCGCCGGCCTCAGGTCGCCTGAACCGCCAACCTGTCCGGCTCGAAGAAAACTGGTATTGGCCGGCACGAACGCCGATCAATCGACCGAGCTCCCCACCCTGCAGGAATCGATAGAGTTGCTGCACGTCGCTGCGAAAACGATGGTTGTTGCCGACAACGACCTTGCGACCCGCCGTCTTCGCCGCGGCGAGGATGCGCTCGACGCCGCGTGATGTAAGTGATAACGGACGCTCGCACAGCACATCGACCTTCGACTTGAGCGCACGCAGGACGTGCGGCTCGTGAAGGTGGTTGGGAGTGGCGATGACGACGGCATCCACCTGATCGAGCTCGAGCAGATCCTCAATGTCGGTGAAAACGTCGGGGATCTTGAGACGCTCGGCGATCGCGCTCGCCTTGGGTCCGTCGTTGTCGCACAGCGCCACCAGCTCGGCGCCTTTGATCTTGGAGAGCACCGGGAGGTGCGCCAGCTGCGCGATCGCTCCCGCCCCGACGAGGCCGAGGCGAACCGTGTCCTTCGTCGATTTTGTTTCCTTGGCGCTAACCGGCGATTCGGCCAATCGTCGTTCCCGGGTAATAGGTCTCTAGAATCGTACGGAAATTTTGCCCGGCGCGCGCGCGTCCGATAGCGCCCCATTGGCACATGCCAATGCCGTGACCGTAACCTCTGCCGTCGATGTCGAGGCCCGAGACCTCACCGTTCGCCTTCGACTCCTGAAAACTGAAGTAGGTGCTGTTGAGGATCGCTCCCTTCGGATCTCTCAGCACGAAGCGGATGTCATTTCCTCGCAGCGAGTAAGTTCCGCTTTCGGTCTGCACTGAGAGCGCCCTGATACGGCCGGAAGAAGTTCGACCGTCTTCCCTGATATCGGTGATTTTTCCGATCCCGGACTTTGGTGCGTTGGTATACGCAGCGAGGTACTTCTCCATCACCGCTCGCAGGCCGGCCGCATCGTAGTTTTGCGTCCACGCGAATCGGGGCGACGGATCGCAGTAGAAATGATCGCTACCAGGAATGCGGTCGCTGACAGGTCGCAGGTAGGGCTCGTCGGGCTGATTGTACCAGACCTCAGTCACGGCCGCCGTGCTGCCGCCACAGGTTGAGTGATAGGGTGTGTTGATCGGTTGGCCGTTATACAGCACGACGATGTCAGCAGTCGTGACAATGGCAGTGTCGGAGAGAGGCTTCTCGGCATCGACGCCTCCGTACACCTGATCCTGAACGGTCGAGTACATGTCGAACGCGCGTGCGCTGGTGAGATGCTTATAGGCGTACGTACGCGCGGCGACGGCCTGTGCCTGCACTGCCGCCATCTCTGCAGGAGTGCGATTGCCGATTTCGAGAGGGACGACTCCACGGAGGTAGGAGTCCATCGGGAGTTGGTTCACGACAAAGTATCCTGAATCGGTTTGACTTATCAGCAGCTCACCGCGGTACCTTTTGCCGTTCCACACAACGAATGAACCTTCAACGGGCCGAGCTACCATCGGCGTTCGCATCGAGGGCTGAACGACTCCAGGGAGCACGCTGTCGAATTTGAGAGGCACTTCTTGCCGGTCATCCATTTGTTGACCTGCGTCGCCAGACCACAACACCCACCTCCCACTCCCGGAGAGCACTCCGGCTCGTGCCGAAGTTTCGAGCACGATCCTTACCAGCTGAGTTGCGCCGGATTTGTACGGGCCCGTTACGACCGGCACGTTACCACCGCCGCGCGGAGACGAAAGCGACACGCACGCGCCTATTCCGAGTACCGCTGAGACTGCGACGAATCTCGGTGACGAAAGAAAAGTCCTAGGCAATTGCTTCCCCCAGCGCACCTCTCATGCGGTCGAGCGCGGTAGAAATATCCTCGTCACTGTGCGCGGCAGACATGAAACACGACTCGAAGGCCGATGGCGCCAGATATACCCCTCGCTTCAATGCAGCGTGAAAGAATCTTCGGAAGAGCGACACGTCGGAAGCCTTGGCGTCGGTGAAATTGCGAACGGGATTCTCACTGAAGAAAAAACCCCACATCGACCCGGCGCAGTCCGCTGTCAGCGGCACGCCGAGCTCCCTGGCGATCATTTGCAAACCCTCGACCAGCGCTGTCGTCCGCTTCTCGATACGGGCGTGCAGCCCAGGGGTGAGCGCGGTGAGCGTGGCGATCCCGGCCGCCATTGCCAGCGGATTCCCGGAGAGCGTGCCCGCCTGATAGACCGGACCAGCTGGAGCAATCCGCTCCATTATCTCGCGTCGGCCACCGTAGGCAGCAACTGGCAGTCCGCCGCCAATCACTTTACCAAGCGTCGTGAGATCGGGCGTAATCCCGAAGCGGTCCCTTGCGCCACCTGGTGCGATCCTGAAGCCCGTCATCACCTCATCGAAGATGAGTAAAGCGCCGGAGCTGTCGGCGAGAGCGCGCAATCCTTCCAGAAAACCCCGCTCGGGAGCGATGAACCCGGAGTTTCCGACGATCGGCTCGACGATTATCGCCGCGATCGCCCGCCGGTTCGCGCGAACGAGTCCCGACGCCACCTCCAGATCGTTGAAGGGAGCGGTCAGCGTGAGCACGGCCAGCTCCGCGGGTACTCCGGGTGAATCGGGCAGGCCGAGCGTGGCGACTCCGGAGCCCGCGTGCACCAGGAACGAGTCCGCATGGCCGTGATAGCAGCCTTCGAATTTGAGGATACAATCGCGCGATGTGAAAGCGCGCGCGAGACGGACCGCGCTCATCGTCGCCTCCGTCCCGCTAGATACGAAACGCATCATCTCGAGATGCGGCATCCGATCGCGAATCAACTCAGCGAGCTGCACCTCCAGCTCGGTCGGCATCCCGAAAGAGGTTCCTTTCTGCATCGCGGCCGCGACCGCATCGAGCACAATCGGCGGCGCGTGGCCGAGGACCAGCGGACCCCACGACAGGACGAAGTCGATGTACTCATTTCCATCGACGTCCCAGATTCGCGACC
>JBKOVX010000153.1:0-3479 GCA_046724115.1 Gemmatimonadota bacterium
GAGTACCAATGTTGGTAAGGTCGTAAGTCTCACCCGCGTCCCCGATGAGAGACCAGAGCGCTACGAACACGCCGGTGAGCAGGGTAGTGATGTAGGGCGTGCGGTATTTGCCGTGGACCTTGCTCGCCCAGTGAGGGAGCAACCCATCACGCGCCATCGCAAAGAATATCCGCGGTTGACCGTACTGGAACACGAGCAGCACCGCCGCCATCGAGAACACCGCCCCCAGCGCGACGATCTTGGCGATGCTCGTCATGCCGGTAGCGTTGAGCGCGTAAGCGAGCGGATCTGCCGCCGCACCGAGCTGCTTGTACGGCACCATTCCAGTAAGAACGAATCCGATCACTATGTAGATCACCGTGCAGATGGCGAGTCCGCCCAGGATTCCGATGGGAAGATTCCGCTGCGGATTCTTGGTTTCTTCTGCGGCAGTCGAGATCGCGTCGAACCCGATGTACGCAAAGAAGACGATCGCTGCACCCTGATGGATCCCCGTGAATCCGTTCGGCGCGAACGGATGATAGTTCGCGGCGCTGATGTGCTGGCTGCCCATGATGATGAAAAGGCCGAGCACGAGCAGCTTGACCGCGACCATGATGTTGTTGGCG
Source organism: Gemmatimonadota bacterium (assembly GCA_046724115.1). Taxonomy (GTDB): domain Bacteria; phylum Gemmatimonadota; class Gemmatimonadetes; order Gemmatimonadales; family Gemmatimonadaceae; genus UBA4720. Next base: position 609 of record JBKOVX010000153.1, read on the forward strand.
CGGGCGCTCTCGCGCACACCGAGGAGCAACAGCCAGGTAATCAAAGCCACAATCGCGAACGCGGGCACATTGATCAGGATCGGAATTCCTGCAACGCGCGGCGCCGTGTCCAGCAACCCGTGCACATCCGGGTTCGAGCTCAATAGGGCGGTGCGATACCCGGTCGTCAGCCAGGACGGAATCGATATCCAGTCGCCGACGAGAGACTTGAAGTAGTCGGCCCATGATATTGCCACGGCGACGTTCCCCACCGCGTACTCGAGAATCAGGTCCCAGCCGATGATCCACGCCACCAGCTCCCCGAGCGTCGCGTAGGAGTACGCGTACGCGCTCCCGGCTTGCGGAATCATCGACGCCAGCTCCGCGTAACAGAGTCCAGCCAGCGCGCAGCAAGCGCCAAGCAGAACGAAGGAGATGACGAGAGCGGGGCCGGCGCCCACCCGAATGACGTTGCCCGCCGCGTCGACCTGGCCTGCCGCCGCCGAGCCGATCGAGCCGAATATTCCGGCGCCGATCACGGCTCCGATCGCGAGCATGATCAGGTCGCCGGAGCCGAGCACTCGTCGGAGTCCGTTCGGATTTTCACCTTCTGCCAGAAGCGCTTCGATCGGCTTCCGCGCGAACAGTGATCGAATCATCTCACGTCAGAAAAGGATTACCCTGGCAGGCCTTGCGACCCGCCAGGGTAAACCGAAACTGGAATCCCTATACGACTTCACTCTTCACGCGCATCGCGTAGAACGACCGCCATACGAACGTCACGGAGATTGCGAAGAAGAACGCCGCCAGGACGTGCGTCAGCGCCGAACCCTGTTCCCGCGTCAGCGAAACGGCGAGCTCCACGGCGAGGAGGCCAAAAAGCGTTGTGAACTTGATGATCGGGTTGAGCGCGACCGAGGAGGTGTCCTTGAACGGATCACCGACGGTATCTCCGACGACGGTGGCCGCATGGAGCGGTGTTCCCTTCTGCTTCAACACCACTTCCACGATTTTCTTGGCGTTGTCCCACGCCCCGCCGGCGTTGGCCATGAAGATCGCCTGGAACAGCCCGAACAGCGCGATCGAAATCAGGTAGCCGATGAAGTAGTACGGCTCGACGAACGCAAAGGCCAGCGTGCCGAAGAACACAGCCAGGAAGATGTTGAACATTCCCTGCTGTGCGTACTTGGTGCAGATCTCGACCACCTTCTTGCTGTCCGAAACCGATGCCTTTTCGGTGCTTTCGAGATTGATGTTCGCTTTGATGAATTCGACCGCCCTGTACGCACCAGTTGTGACCGCCTGCGTCGACGCACCGGTGAACCAGTAGATCATCGCCCCCCCCGTGATGAGCCCGAGCAGGAATGGCGGGTGCAGGATCGACAGGTTGGCGATGAACTCCGGCTGCAACCCGTGTGTGAGACCGACGATGATCGAGAAGATCATCGTCGTCGCTCCGACCACGGCGGTGCCAATGAGAACCGGCTTCGCTGTGGCCTTGAAGGTGTTACCAGCGCCGTCGTTCTCTTCGAGGAGGTGCTTCGATCTCTCGAACTGCGGATCGAAGCCGTAATCCCTTTGCAGCTCCTGATGAATGCCGGGGATCTGCTCGATCAATGAGAGCTCGTAGATCGATTGCGCGTTGTCGGTGACAGGACCGTATGAATCCACGGCAATCGTGACCGGGCCCATGCCCAGAAACCCGAACGCGACCAGACCAAACGCGAACACCGCCGGCGCTATCATGAGGGTGCCGAAGCCGGTCGTGCTGACGAGGAAGCCGACCGACATCAATGCCATGATCGAAAGCCCCAGCCAGTAAGCACTGAAGTTTCCAGCGACGAACCCCGAGAGAATGTTCAGCGAAGCCCCGCCCTCGCGCGAGGACGTCACTATCTCCTTCACATGCGCCGAATGGACAGACGTGAAGACCTTGACCAGCTCGGGGATGATCGCGCCCGCCAAAGTGCCGCAGGTGATTACCAACGACAGCTTCCACCAGAGCGTTCCATCGCCGAGCTGCGGGAGCAGCATGTAGGACACGAGGAATGTCAGCGAAACGGTCAGCAACGAGGTGAGCCACACAAGCGACGTCAGCGGCGCCTCGAAATCCATATCGTCGGCGTCGATGTAGCGCGCCCTGGCAAATGCCTCATTGATCAGATACGACAGGCCGCTCGCCACGACCATCATGATGCGCATCACGAAGATCCAGACCAGCAGCTGCACCTGCACCGCCGGCTCCCGCACGGCCAGCACGATGAACGAGATGAGCGCGACGCCCGTCACGCCGTAGGTCTCGAAACCATCCGCGCTCGGCCCGACCGAGTCTCCTGCGTTGTCGCCGGTGCAATCGGCGATCACGCCCGGATTCCTGGCGTCGTCTTCCTTGACGTTGAAGACGATCTTCATCAGGTCAGCGCCGATGTCGGCGATCTTGGTGAAGATTCCGCCGGCGATACGCAGCGCCGCCGCGCCGAGCGACTCACCGATGGCGAAGCCGATGAAGCACGGACCCGCATAGTCTCCCGGAATGAAGAGCAGAATGAACAGCATGATCACCAGCTCGACGCTGATGAGAAGCATGCCGATGCTCATCCCCGCCTTGAGCGGAATCGAGTAGCACGGGAACGGCTTGCCGCGGAGGCTCGCGAACGCCGTCCGGGAGTTCGCGAAGGTGTTCACGCGGATGCCGAACCACGCCACGCCGTAGCTGCCCGCGATTCCAATCAGGCTGAAGAGGAGGATGACCGCAACCTTGACGGCGCTGAAACCGGACAGCGCGCCGAAGTAAAAGACCATGATCGTGCCGATGAACAGCTCGAGGATGAGGATGAACTTGCCCTGAGTGATCAAGTACGTCTGGCAGGTGGCGTAAATCAGCTCAGAGAC
>JBKOVX010000405.1:0-6438 GCA_046724115.1 Gemmatimonadota bacterium
TTGGGCGCTCGAGATTCGCTGCGGCTCGAAATGGGAATGGCGCTATACGGCAACGATCTCGACGACACCACCACGCCGCTCGAAGCATCGCTCGCCTGGCTCGTGAAAATGAAGAAGGGCGATTTCGTCGGACGCGAGGCGCTTGCGAAGCAGAAGGAGCAGGGGCTGAAACGAAAGCTCGTTGGATTCACGACGGTCGAGAGATCATTCCCACGCCACGGATACCCCGTATTCGTCAACGGTCAGCCGAGCGGCGAGATCAGAAGTGGGACGATGAGTCCGACACTCGGCATTCCGATCGGGACCGCGTACGTCCCGCCCGCATCTGCGGCGGAAGGATCGGCGCTGGAGATCGAAATTCGCGGAAAGAGAATTCCGGCGACGGTGGTGAAGATGCCGTTCTACAAGAATGGAAGTCGCCTATGAAGCGGGAAGGGGGAAGCGGGAAGGGGGAAGCGGGAAGCGGTCGATGCGCGTAGCGGTCATTACCGTTTCCGACTCCGTAGTGAAGGGCGAGAGGCAGGATACCTCGGGCGCCGTCGTCGTCGGCTGGATCAAGGCCAAGAAATACGATCTGGTGTCGACGTTGAGCTGCGCGGACGAAACCGTGGAGATTGTGCGCTTGCTCATTCAAGCGTGCGATGGAGATCGCGCCGATCTCGTGCTCACCACTGGCGGGACCGGACTGGCGCCGCGCGACGTGACGCCGGAAGCAACACGCGCTGTGATCGAACGCGAGGCCGAGGGTATCGCCGAAAGAATCCGCGTGCTCGCGCTGCCCAACTTCGCGCGGGCTGCGCTCGGCCGCGGGGTCGCTGGTGTGCGCGGCAAATCTCTGATCGTGAACCTGCCCGGATCGCCTAGTGGCGTGCGCGACGGACTCGACGCGTTGGATCCGATAGTCCAGCATGCGTGCGATGTCTTGAGCGGCAAGATCACCGAGCATACTCCCGGTGGGGGCCAGCCGGTGAGCGCGCCTCAGCTCGCACGATGATGGTGTCGCCATGAAGTTTCGCCACTCGATCCCCGCCCGTTCGGTGGTGTTACAGTGAAAGTTCTGATCACACTCGCCGACGTCGAGCCGGCAGTAAGACTCAACGCCCAACTCGAAGCCAACGCCATCCAGACCGCCGTCGTCTCGCCGCTCGACGACCTGCGCGGCGAGATCAAGCGCTTCAAACCGGATCTCATCGTCCTCACCGGCAACCTCGGCGATCCCATCAACGCCCAGATCGTGCGCGACCAGCTCTGGACCGGGACGTCAGTGGTCGGTCTCGCCGACGTCGAGGACCCCGATCTGCGCGACCGACTACGCAACCTGGGATTCACTGACGTCCTCACCAAGCCGATCTCAGCCGACGAGCTCTACCTCGCCGTGCGCAGAGTTCTCGATCGCAAGCGACTTGCTGAAGCCACCGGCCTCTTCGGACAGAGCGAAGCGATCAACGAAGTGTTGCTCAAGATCGAGCAGATCGCGCCCGTCTCGAGCACGGTGATCATCGAAGGCGAGAGCGGCACCGGCAAAGAGCTCGTCGCCCAGGCGATCCACAAGTTGAGTCCGCGCCGCGGCAAGCCGTTCATTGCGGTGAACGCGGGCGCATTGCCGGAGACACTGATCGAGAGCGAGCTGTTCGGCCACGAGAAGGGCGCGTTCACCGGCGCTGCCGAGCGTCGCATCGGAAGATTCGAGCTGGCTGACGAAGGAACGTTGTTTCTCGATGAGATCGGAGAAATTCCGCCATCGACGCAGGTGAAGCTGCTGCGCGTTCTCGAGGAGCGTCGTCTCACCCGCGTCGGCGGAACGGCGCAAATACCGATCGACGTCCGAGTGGTGGCGGCGACGAATCGTCCGCTGCGAGAGAGCGTGGAGGAGGGAAGATTCCGCGCCGATCTGTACTACCGTCTCAACGTACTCGGCATTTACCTGCCGCCACTCCGCGAACGGCGCGAGGACATCCCGTTACTCGTCCGAAGGTTCATCAAGGAGTTCGCGGAGCAGCACGATCGACAGTTCCAGGGGATTTCCGCCGACGCGATGGATATCCTCATGAGTTATCCGTGGCCGGGCAACGTGCGCGAGCTGCGAAATCTCATCGAGAGCATGGTGGTTCTCGCGCCGGGCAGGGAGATCGGACCGGAGGACATTCCGCGTGCGATAAGAGAGGGCGGCGCAGCGCGTTTTTTACCGGTGCACATCGGGCCGGTTGTGCGTGGTGCTCTCGGCTCGGAAGGTCGCGAGCTCGAGTTCCTGGTGAGGAGCATGCTGGAGCTGCGGCTGCAGGTGGAGGAGCTGCGCCGACGACTCGACTCCGAGCGAGATCATCGCGAAGTGTTTGTCGGAAACGGTCGTGAGGTGCAGCCTGCCGCGCTGGGTGCTGGTGTGGGCAACAGCACGATCGCGATCGAAGCGCCGAGCCAGGCGCCGCCGCCGAGCCAGGTCACGCTCGCGCCGGGAATGACGATGGCGCAGATCGAGCGAGCCGCGATCGAAGCAGCGCTCAGAGAGACGCGCGGCAATCGCCGCAAGGCTGCCGAGATTCTCGACATTGGAGAGCGCACTCTCTATCGAAAGCTGCGTGACTACGGAATCGCGCCCGAGGGAGCCGAGGCGGTTCCCTGAGCAACACTCGAGGAATTCTGTCAGAGGTGCGGCAATCTGGTCCTTCGTTCGCTGAGAGAAAACCCGTCATTCTCAGCTGGAGCGGCGGAAAGGACAGCGCGCTCGCACTCGACGCTCTCAGACGCGGAACCGAGTACGAAGTCGTCGGCCTGCTCACCAGCGTGACCCGCGGCTACGAGCGGATCAGCGTGCACGGTGTTCGTCGCACATTGCTCCACGCACAAGCCGAGAGCCTCGACCTCCCGCTCGAGGAAATAGTCCTCGAGCAGAACTGCACCAACGAATCGTATGAGGCGGCGTTTACGCAGGCGCTGCGTGACATCAAAACGAAATGGCCAGAGGTAAAGCACCTCGCATTTGGGGATCTCTTTCTCGAGGACGTGCGCGCCTATCGCGAGAGATTGCTGGAGGGAACCGGATTCGATCCGGTATTCCCGATCTGGGGCCTGAATACTTCGGAGCTCGCGCGAAGTTTTATCAATGATGGATTTCAAGCTCGGCTCGTCTGCATCGACACAACGCAGCTCGACGCGAGCTTCGCCGGACGCCAGTTCGATACGGTGCTGCTCTCCGATCTCCCGGAGACCGCCGATCCATGCGGCGAGCGCGGTGAGTTCCACACCTTCGTGTCGGCAGGGCCAGGTTTTCGCCGACCTGTGGTCTTCAGCATCGGCACCACGGTCTTGAGAGAGGAACGTTTCATGTATTGCGATCTCCTCGACGCCGGATCGGAATTCTCTGGGTGACCTCCTAGCGCGTGAGCGCGAACCGCAGACCGGGAACGACCGCGCTACCTGTCGCGCGACGTCCCCCGGGGAAGACGACATACTGCAGGTCAGCTTGCGCGGTCAGCGACGCGCTTAGTTGGGCCAGATAGGTGGCCTCAAAAGCTGTCTCCAACGCGGTCACATCTGTTGATCCGAGCGATCGTTTGTAATGCGAGCCGAGTAATCCAGCGGCCACTGCAAACCCGAGTTGATCCAGCGGGCGACCGCTAACGGGATCACTCATCGTCAATCCACCGCCGACGTAGCGGCCGATCCGATTGAGCCGCGCATCACCGATTCCGAGCTGAGCGAATGCCGCCAGGGCTCGTGGTCCCCTGGCCGCTTTCCAGAGAGGCTGATCGGCGATGAGATACGCGCCGGTGCTCCCTCGATGCCCTACTGCGGCGCCGTTTGTCAGCGTGTCTACGAGGTCCGGAAATGACGCGGTGTAGTGCCACACCCCGAGCGCGACTTTTCTTTCATAAGGACGCGCCATGCCGCGCCCGATCTGGAAACGGCGGTCGCGTGGCAGGCCCGTCGTGTCGAGCCGGTCGAGCGCCGCAACCTCTCCGATCAGCAAGGCACCGTCGCCTCGCGCGAAAGGGCGAACGCCACCACCAATGCGATCGACCGGGGCGCCATTGACGACAGCGGCTCGCCAAACGAAGTCGGCCGACGGCTTGAAATCGGCGCGCGCTCCGACGGACGTGTACGGAAAGATCGATGGCCCAGCCACACCACTCTGCGCGAACTCCGGACCGATCCCAAGCGAGCTGTGAACGAACAGCGCGCTCGACTGGAGACGATAGAATTCCGAGTTCAAGTCGAAACGACCGACGAGCACAGACAGGCGCCCGAAAAACGCGTTCTGCTGAAACCAGAGCTCCTCGACGCGCAATCCGGGCGGAGCCTCGATTCCACTCACCGCTTGCAATGCGCCGACGAGGTCGGTCGGCTTCCCGCCGTGGGTGTCGAGCGCGAAGACGAATAGCTGGGCGCCGCCCCAGGGGACCAGCCGATCGAACGTGAGCGCGAGTTGCATCGCGGCCGCGCCTCCGTACGCCGTTCCGCGGCGTGCGCCGCCCGCCACATTCGACTGAAGAACGCCGGTGTACGAGAAAACCGTCGAAAGCGGGTCGGCAGCCGTTCCCGAATCCTGAGCCAGCGCCGGCGGCGGCTGCGCGAGGATCAGCCCTGACGCAACTGCAATCAATACACGAGGCATCACGCGGCTTTCGCTCCAGGCGCGCACAATTATCGCTGTAACGCATAAAGATCGCCGCCGTCGCTCAGCCGTCACGACCGGCGACATACCTGCGAAGGATGGGCAAGATGGACATCGGTTTCATTGGCCTCGGCACGATGGGATCGCGCATCGCCGCGAATCTCCTCAAGGCCGGGCACAGAGTTCGTGTGTGGAATCGCTCGCGACCGAGCGTCGATGCGTTGGCGCGACAAGGCGCGATCCCTGTGTCGTCTCCAGGGGAGGCATTCAGCGGGGATGTAGTGTTCTCGATGCTCGCCGACGACGCCGCGGTGCACGAGGTTTTCGATCCGCTGCTCGAAGGCGCGCCGAAGGGGCTCGTGCACGTGAACATGGCCACCGTCTCGGTTGCTCTCGCCCGCGACATGGCGGCGCGCCACAAGGATCATGGCCTCTTCTACGTCAGCGCCAACGTCTTTGGACGCCCCGAGCTCGCCGCGGCGGCGAAGCTCACCATTGTTGTCGCCGGCGACGCCGGCGCTGTCGCCCGCGTGCAGCCTCTGCTCGACGTGATCGGCCAACGGACGTACACGATGGGAACGCAGCCCGAGCGCGCCAATGTCGTCAAGCTCGCCGGCAACTTCATGCTCGGCGCGGCGGTGGAGGCGATGTCCGAGGCGTCGGCGATGGCGTCGCGTTACGGAATCCTACCGGCGGATTTTCTGAAAGTGCTGACCGAGGGAGTATTCTCCGCGCCGGCATACATCACTTACGGCGCCGCGATCGCCAACGAACGATACGACCCGCCCGGATTCAAGCTCTCGCTCACGCTCAAGGACCTGAGACTGGCGCTGGCAGCAGCCGACGAAATCACCGCCCCAATGCCTCTCGCCGACGTGGTGTACGAAAGTCTTCTCGAGGCCGACGCTCGTGGCGACGGCGATCGCGATCTCGCTGCACTGGCGAGAGTATCGAAGCGACGCGCCGGCCTGGAGAAGGAGCAAGACAGCCCGGCGACGAACCAGCCCGGGCGACAGCGGAGCCAAGCGCCACCACGAGGAGACGAAGCCCGTGCCTGAGAGCACAGCGATCCCAACCTCGCAATACCGTGTTCTCGGCAAAACCAAAGAACGGGTATCGCCGATCGGACTCGGCGGCTGGCACCTTGGATTGCCAACGGTAAGCGAGCAGCTCGCGCTTCGTATCGCGCGGAGCGCCATCGATCGCGGCATCAACTTCCTCGACAACTCGTGGGACTACAACGGCGGCGCCAGCGAGATCCGCGTCGGGAAAGCGCTGCGCGACGGCTACCGCGACAAGGTGTTCCTGATGACCAAGATCGATGGCCGGTCGAAGAACGAGGCGACGCGGCAGCTCCACGAGTCGCTGCGAAGCCTGCAGACCGATCGCATCGATCTCGTCCAGCACCACGAGGTGATCCGGTTCGACGATCCGCACCGTATCTTCGATCCCGAAGGCGCGAACGTCGCGCTCGTCGAAGCGCGCAAGGCGGGCAAGATCCGCTACATCGGCTTCACCGGACACAAGGATCCGCGCATCCACCTGCACATGCTCGAGGTCGCCAAAGAGAACGGCTTTTCATTCGACACCGTACAGATGCCGCTCAACGTGATGGACGCGCATTATCGCAGCTTCGAGAAGCTGGTGCTGCCCGAGCTGGTGAAACAGAAACTCGGCGTGCTCGGCATGAAGAGCATGGCCAACGGCATCATTCTCAAGTCGCGCACGGTGACGCCGATCGAATGCCTGCACTACGCGTTGAGCCTGCCGACTTCGGTTGTCATCACCGGCTGCGACAGCATGGAGATACTCGATCAGGCGCTAGG